>JAHENW010000110.1 GCA_018610025.1 Thermoplasmatota archaeon | reverse complement strand
TCGAAACGGCAGGATTCGGACCGGGTGAAGAGGGTGGAGGACCCTTCGGGAGTTCTGCTACTTTCACTCCTGATTTCTATACCGGTATATGCGTACTCCTGGGATACACGATAATCCTATTCATCTTGAGCCTGTATTTCGTAAATAAAAGGAGGATGGAATGATGACAAACGGTAGATTTAGGTTCTATAGAGTATTTGTGCTCTTGATATTGGTCTTGATGATGGGAAACATCCTTTTCAGTTTCAGTACTAGAGGACAGGAGCAGGGTATTCCCACCCAGCCTGAGATAATCGTAGAAGATATTGAGCTGTCGGATAAGGACCCTATGGAAGGAGACAACATCACCATAAGTGCCCTGATCCGAAATAATGAATCTAAACCGATCGAAAACGTGACTGTGATATATTATGCCGACAGCTTTGAGATCGGAAATATAACCGGGGTTCAGTTGAACGCCAGTGGATCGCAGTGGAAAAACTTCTCTTGGGAGGCACAAACAGGAGATTATAACGTTAGCGTGGCTCTCAAGTACAGAGGTATGATGATCCAGGGGGATAAGCTGAGCGAAGAGATCTCTGTTGAACCTGAGCCGATTGGAGATATTTACACTCTATCGATCTCTTTTATAGTGATCTTATCGACGATATTCACGACGATGGTGATCCATAGTATAAGGAAGTCCATACGGACTTAGATCAAAGTGGTGAACTAGTCTTTGATGTGAGTTTCATCCTATAAAAAGGAGTAGATTTGGGTCTAAATCGGGTCCAACTGAGGTATTAATTCGGCAAACCGATATAAATATCTAGAGGTATGTTACCTATAGGTGTAAAACATGAACAAGAAGATAGGAATGATAGCGGTCTTACTCGCTGCCACCTTGATAGTCGGTGCCATAGGTATATCCATGGCCAGTGATTACAGTGAAACCACCATGCAAAAGAAAAAAGCCGGAGACCACAACGGATATCGAGACGGAGACTGTACAGAAGAACCTAAGCTCAAGATGATGGACAGGTTGAACCTGACCGATGAACAGGAGCAGGAGATAAGGGACACCGTTATATCAATGAGAGAGAACGGATCCAGTCCTCAGGAAATAAGAGATACGGTCAGAGACATGGTACAGGACTATGGAGCGGAACTGCCCGAAACGATGGGCGAAGGACGAAGGCACATGCATAGGCAAAGGAGGGGCGAGTGTTCGGGAGGGGACCAGTGAAACTCCTCCCTAAAAACCCCTTCTCGATTCATCAGAAGATTTATTGACCTTCGATGTATTCAAGCGATAATGGTTCGGATGAGGAAGGTCCTGTGGTGGTTGATCGCGGGTACTAGAGGTGGAAAGAACCGCCTCCGTATAATAAACGCAGTAAAAAAAGAGCCCATGAACGCCAATCAAATCGCTAAAAAACTGGATCTGGATTATAAGACCGTCACACATCATCTTGACCTTTTAAAAGAAAATGGAGTCCTTACAACCATGGGTGAAGGCTATGGCAAGACCTATTTCCTCACCGACCAGATGGAAGAGAGCATGGATATAATGGAAGAGATTATGAAAAGCACTGATATAGGTGATTAGATGGATAAGAAAAAGAAGTTAGCTGTCATATTAGGTATCAGCGGAGTGATCAGCCTCCTGCTTACCTTTTTATTTTTGAGAGTAGTCCCCGTTCCTACAAGAAGCCACCGTGAATATTTAGATATGTTCCTAAGCATAAAAGTCTTCATATCGTCTTTCACGCTCATCTTATTGGCCGTCTTACTGTGGAACTATATATCCATATACCGCGAGATGCCCAACAGGTTCACCTTGAGCTTGATCATAGTCAGTCTGGCCCTTCTGCTTTATGCGGTTTTCTCCAATCCATTCGTCCCTCTCCTATTGGGTTTCAGACACGGGGTCGGACTCGGGCCGTTCACCTTCCTTCCGGACCTTTTCGCGGCTACGGCGGTCATCGTTCTGCTGTACCAGAGCTATGAGTGAGGGGTCAATCCTTTTTTTTCGTACACTATACAGTCAACTGGACAGACATCTTGACAGCTGAAGCATGTGAGACATTCTTTGGTGTGGATCTGCATTTCTTCGGAGTCTAGAGTTTCTATTGTATCTGCGGGACAAACACTCTGACATCTTCCACACCCAATACATTCATCCGTATCCACTTTCATCATGTATCTCGAGGGTCTGGAAGAAAGACTAAGTATGGAACCGTATGGGCATAAATACTTGTGAAAGAGCTCCTCATCGAAGACCGTCAAGAAAGCTACGCCGATCACAGTTATGATAAGCACGTTTGGGAATGGCAATTGTACACCAAGAAATTTGAACATCACCATGCTCCCGAAGAAGATCAGTACGATCGAGTATCGTAATTTTTTCGATCTCAATATATCAGGAACATCAAGAGCGCCAACAGATAATTTATCTTTAAACCAATTGATCGGTCTCGCCAAGGTGTCCATCGGACATATCCATCCACAGTACAATCTTCCTAAACCGATAGATGCAGTAACACCTATTATAAATACGACGATCCACAACTGCATGTTCCCTATATATACCAAAAAGAGAAATAGTGTCAAGAACACGAGCTGACTCACGATCCTAAGGTACTTTTTTGATTTCATATATCTTCACCTTTTTTTCAAAATTTCAAACAAGCTTTCTATAACGCTGTCAGTTTTACCAGATAAAGGATAAGAAAAACCATCGTGTCTCCATTTTAATACACTCATCCTTATTGCCCCCATATAGAGTTCCGCGAAGACCTCCGGATCAACATCATTTGAGAATTTTCCTTCTTCAATACCTTTTTCTACAATCTCAATAATAGCTTCCTCATTTTTTTCCCGGTGATTATCAAATTTTTCTTTTGACTGATTCGTATTCTTTGAAGATCTCGTCTTGAAATAGGACCGCGGTGAAATATTGATTCTCTTCCAATATGTTGAATTTTTTTCTCAATATATCTTTCAAAATTTCGAATTGATCACCGTTTTCTGCTTTATCAACACTGAGTTGATTCTCTTCGAATATCCATTCCGCAAGGTCGTTGAGTATCTCCTCTTTGGAGTTAAAATGTTTATATATCGCCGCTTCAGAAACTCCGATTTTATTCGAAATCTTCCTGATAGCCAAGTTTGTATAGCCCTCTTCTTGTATTATCTTCAGGGTGGCTTCGAGTATGTCCTTCTTTCTCTCACCTGAAGGCAAACGCTCCTCGCTCATAGTTAGTTAGCGTTAACTTAATCACTTAAAGTTTGCCTTAGATATCAAATTCATCTTGTATTTTTCCGATCAATTCATTAAATTTTTTTTCGCCAAAGATATCTCTATACACGTTCAAAAAGCCCAAAACCATATCCTGGGATTGGAGACCTATCTTTTCGATATCTTCTTCCCTTTCGTCCAATTCTTCTTTACCCTTTTCTGTCAACTGATAATATTTCCTATCCTCCTCTTCCTTCTCCGTCCTCTCTATAAGGCCGTCATCTTCCATCCTGTTCAGGGCACCGTAAACCGTGCCGTAACTGGGGTCCCAGTGATCGTTAGATTTGTTCTGGAGTCTCTTGATGAGTTCATATCCGTAGGTGGGATCCTTCTCCATGGCTTTCAGTATCAGATAGTTTATCAGTTCAGTAGGTATCCTCTTCTGCATATATCTCATCTTCGAACTCGCTTTATCTCATAAATATGTTCTTATATCATATCGAGGGACAATATTTAAATATTACGTTACGCAGTATTACACTACGTAATAACATGAACATCAAACAAGGCTTCTTTGTCGGCATACCCAAGGGTATATCTGGGCATTCGAAGAAGATCATCGTCTTTGTAGTGTTATTCACACTGGTGATGGGATATTTCGCCTCTAACATCGATATGGAGGCTGATAAGAGTTCTTTCTATCCAGATACTGAAAAAACGGAAAATTTAGACAAGATAGAAGATTTATTTGGGGCGACTGAAGGTAAAGTACAGATTGTCACCGTAGCCGATGAAGGAGATGTTTTGACCACCGAAGTTTTGAACGATATGCTCGATATGAAGGAAGGATTTCGTGAAAACGAGACGGTAAATGACATTCTCACCCCCTCTAACGACGTTCCTGACGGAATGATCACTGTAGCGGATCTTATCCTGAAAGCAGACAGGGCCTTCGAAGTAGAGGAAACGATAATAGATCATTCTAATGAAACCGAGGACGGCATCGATGTACTTCAGAATCAGAGTGATATGTATGTCAAGTTGAATACCTCTCTGACCTTGGGAAAAAATCTTCTTGATTCTCCCAATCTTCATATCCAACAGAATGTCACACTATACTTTAAAGGCATGTCACAGATCGCTTCTGAGCCAAAGAGATGGAAAGTTTTGAAAGAATATCGACAGGATTTCATGGGCCTTATAAACGTACTAACCGACGAAAACAGGACACTAGATGAAAAGATCAATTATACGGAGAATCTTATCTCTAGACTTCAAAGAGACAAAGTCGCCGGGTACGAGTCTTTCGTCGATCTATTGGACGGGATGAATAACATATTAAAGATCTCAAAAAATTTACCTAGAGATCAACGGAAACAAGTATCCCAGGCAGCGATAGGGATGACCGTTAGATTCCTGAGCATCCCGGAGAGTATGCCTGAAGAACAGGAAGGGATGGACCTTTCAAAGGATCTGCCCCCCCTCTCGTTGAATGAGAGTGACAAGAGGGATAGATTGGAAGAGATGGATGATTTAGATGTTAAAGAAACCGTTTACGATGTCATCAATTATGATTCTACGGAACTGAACGGGTCGGTGAATGAGACGCTCTCCAATCTAGATCTCATGATGGGGACCATGGAGGAATCGACACAAGTTCTAGATGATATGAATTCGACATTGAATAATATATCTACAGATGACACCTCTTTGCGGCTATCAGTTTCAAGGTTTCAAGATGTCATAAAGAAAAATAAAACGATCCTAGAGGAGAGGGATGAATTCATCGAGGAGACGAAACCGAAGCTGGCGTCCGCCGATGAACTCGGAGATCGTTTTCAGGACTTAGAAGAAGGCTTAACCAAGATGTTGAGCGAGGATTTTGAAGATGAGGCTTCCATATCAAACCTATCGGCGAATAGTGCTCTCTCCCTGATTCAGATGAATTCTAGTTTGAGCAAGGATACCAGGTTAGAGGCCCAAAAAGAATTGATCGATATAGCCGAGGATGAAAGTCAACATTCTACGGTGAGGGTATCTGCGAAACAAGTGATGATGGATCAGGTCAACGACAGTGCGCAGGAGAGTCTGTATTTCCTCCTTCCGATAGCATTTCTTTATGTTATAGTAGTCCTTATGATCGTTTACCGCTCTATAATCGAGAGCTTGATCAGTCTTTTATCATTGTTCTTTGCGGTGGTGTGGACCTTTGGAGCCGGTGTGTTACTGGGATATAAGTTCAACCCCTTGATCATAGCCGTTCCGATACTGATGACCGGTTTGGCTATAGATTACGGAATCCACATGATAATGAGGATCCGTGAGGAGAAAGATAAAGGAAAAAATATCGATAGATCGGTCGTATTGGGCGTGATAAGTGTAGGAGGTGCTATACTGCTGGTGACCATAACCACGATGGTGGGATTCTCCTCTACCACCCTTAGCGGTCTAGAGGTGATGAGGAACTTTGGGGTCTTAGCCACTATCGGTGTACTCTCAAGCTTCTTTTTGTTCGTAGTTTTCCTTCCTCCTGTGATACAGCATGTAGAAGATTGGAGAAGTGGAGATAATGATGAGGAAAAACAAAAGCGATCCTCCAAAAGGTCGGATGAGGAAAATGAGAATATCATCACCCATATCCTCTCGTCATCTACGATAATATCGGACCGGCATCCCAAATTGGTCCTTTTGATAGTACTGTTAATAACGATATCGGCCGGATATGGAGCGATGCAGGTCGAAACAACTTTCCAGATGCAGGACTTTTTACCTGAAGACAGCAGTCAATATCAAAATATAGAGTATATTGAGGACAATTTCGATGTCAATCAAACCGATGTGTACGTGCTAACAAGGGGAGATCTGACGGACCCTGCGTATCTACATGCACTGAATCAGACACAGAATAACATGGAAGACAGCGAGATGGTGGTGCCTGACGAGGGTCTATCCTCTCCTCTGACCGTGATACAGCGATACGGAACGGCCGATCCGCTGAACCCGGATTATAATGAAACGATAGTGGACACGTTCGATGAAAGCGATATCGATGATGATGAGATACCTGAGCAGAATATAACAGAACTTTACGATATGCTCTTTGAGGCCTCCGAGAGCAGGGATGCCATAGAAAATGTATTGGAAACGGATGATGGCGGTTATGATCCCGCTTCAGCGATCATACAGGTGAGGGAGAACTCTGATGAGATGGATGAAGATCTAGATAACGCGGAGATCATGGAAGGTGAATTGTTGAGGGATTCGACTCCGCTCAGAGAGGAGGGATATACTACGGAGGTGACCAGCAGTTCTATCATAGATCAGGAGACGATCAAGGACCTCAGCTCCACCCAGATCAATTCCCTCATCCTCGCTATAATCATAGTCGCTGTCTTCCTTACGATAGTGTTTTATTACCTTCACCGCTCTCTCTTACTCGGTGTCGTCACGACCTTCCCCGTATCTTTAGTGACTCTCTGGCTTCTCGGCTTGATATACCTGATCGACATCCCGCTGAATTTCATGACTATAACCGTGACAGCTCTGACAGTGGGTCTGGGTGTCGATTACAGCATCCACGTGACTCACAGGTTCATGGAGGAAAGTGAGAGTAAAGACAGCCTCCACGATGCGATCCACAAAACGATACAGCATATCGGAAGCGCTCATCTTGGGGCTCTGTTCACTACAGTCGGCGCGTTGGGTATTTTGGCTACATCCGACATCCTGCCTCTATCTCAATTCGGATCCATAACCGCTATAGCTATAGTATTCAGCTTCATAACATCGGTGTTTGTCCTACCTTCTGCTTTGATGCTGTGGTCGAGGTGGGGAAAGGAAAAGAAGGAGAAAGAAGGCCTACAGAAATTGAAGAAAAGAAAATCACAAGAAGAGAAGCGAAAGGAAGATCTGCCGGAGCTGAAGAAAAAGTAAAGATCTACTCAGGAATGGAATATGGGAATCTGTACTCTAAACGGATCATCTAGATATTTTCCTTGACCAATCGACATCAAGCCGTCTTCATCCCGCTACCGGTGACGATACTGACCACCGTTTCTCCCTCCCTTATCACATCATCCATCAGATCATCCAGGGCGGCGACCCCCACGGCAGATGCCGGTTGGCAGTATATACCCTCTCTAGTGATGTCTTCTTGTGCGCTCAGTATGGCGTCGTCCCCCACTGCGGTGCTCGCGCCGTTTAACTCTTGAAGCTTCTTCACCACCAGGTCCCCGCTGGGCGGGAGCGGATTGGCGATGGCCTTGGCCACGGTGTCAGGCTCGTTCCAGTGTTTTACTTTTTCACCACTCTGGAACGCCCTGTATATGGGTGAACATCCACTTGCTTGAACGGCGGTCAACCTAGGTATTTTTTCCACAAACCCGCTTTCGTAAAGTTCTTCATACGCCTTCACGACGCCCCTAAACAGACCTCCAGAGCTGGTGGGGATCAATACGTGATCCACGTCCTTCTCTTCGGCCAGTTCGAAACCTATCGATTTGTAGCCCTCCACCCTGTAAGGATCATCGGAATTGATGAAGTAGATGTCCTCCTCCTCGCCCATCTTCAAACTGTCGTAATACAGGTCGCCGTAATCCCCTTTCTTCTTCCTGATATCAGCACCGTAAACGTCGATCTGTTTCAGTTTCTTCTCTTCCATGGATGCTGGCACTATAACCGTTGTATCCAGTCCGATATGAGCCCCATACGCAGCCACGCTGGCGGCCATATTTCCCGTGGAAACCGTGCCTATCTCATCGAACCCGATCTCGAGTGTCCTAGACACACCCATCACGGTCCCCCTGTCCTTGAAACTCCAGGTCGGATTGACCGTCTCGTTCTTCAGTAAGAGATCGATCCCGTATCTATCTGATAACCTTTCAGCTCTGACTAGGGGTGTATCACCTTCGCCGAGCGTGACCCTCTTAGATACATGGTAGGGAAAGAAATCGGCGTACCTGGCCCACACTTCGTCTACCTCTCTCCTCTTTCCGTGAAACACATCTAACTGAAGAGGACCCCCGCAATCACACCTTCGTGGATACTTTTCATCTTCATATTTCCCACCGCACAGAGGACACGTGAGCATCATTTATTCAACCCATATCTCAGCCCTGGTACCTGTGTTCTGTTGGAATATCCATGCTCCCTAGATTGAATTTATTTACCTGGAGCATCGAGTAGATGTCTGGTTTGTATTTTATCTCTCTATCGACGCCGCATTCTTCCTCTAGAAGCTCTCTCACCCTGAATACATCCTCTTTATCGATATAATTAGGCGTATATACCATTATCTGGAAATCTCTCATCTGCCTCTTCTTCCTCCCCCACTCGGTGGCGACCTGGGCACCCCATATCTGTTTTTCTTCTGCCAACTCGAGGATAGTTTTCCAGGTGTCATCGACGTCATCCTTTTTTTCCTTCAAACTCCACTTGCCGGCCAGATACCCCGTCTTCAAAGCCTCTTCGTCTATCTTCCGTAAACCCTCGGTCTCGACATCTGGTAGATCCTCTTCTCCGGTATCTTCCGGAACGAGGCAGCCGTTCTTTTCGCAGTACTCCTTCATCCTCCCATCTGAAGCATGAATACCGATGGTTATCCAGAAGTCCTCTCCTTTTTCTACCTCTGAAGGCAGGGTTTTTTCGACCATGTTCACCTATTACTCTCATCTCCCTAATAATCTTTCTCCAAAGTGCCCGAGCAGCTCCTATCTTCCTAACCTATACATATATCCCTCATCTCGTCGAGAAGAAGGGCCAGGGTTGTCACGTCTTCACGGTTGTGCTTGATTATGGGGACCAGGGGCCCGTAGTTCTCCTTTTGAAGATGTATCTCATAGAAGTGGGGAACGACAGAGCTCGGTACGTCGTCCTCTCTCTCATTACCCAATACATGACTCTCTAACGTCTGTAATCTGTGATCGGGTACATCTGGTACAGCTTCCCTAGAGAGGGGTAAAAGGTCGAGGTGTGCTCTGTCTATATCTAGCTCTATATCGTGTACTTCTGCCCTCTGAGAAAGGAACCGGAGATCGAAACACGAACCGTTGAAACTTACCAGATATTCACACCGCTCAAGTTCTTCAGCCGTCTGTTCTATTATCACATCTTCTTCCTTCAGATCTCTTGCTAGGTACTGACGGGTCCTGAATTCGCCGTTAACAAATCTACCTACCCCGATAAGAAATACGGGCACGTTCTCAAGACCTAGTGTCTCGATATCGAAGAACAATATATCCTCCTTATCAACGAGTCCAGCGGTGCTGTAGAAAAGGGGATGACCTTTGTTGAACCATCTGCCGACGCGTTCCTGCACTGCCCTGATATCCCTTTTTTCCAATGTCTTCAATACCTCCTCCACCTCTTCCCGGTAACTTCCATCTCTTTCTTTTAGATCTTTAAGATTGGATATACCACTGTCCTTCAGGCCCTCCTCGGTTTTGGAGCCTATCCCATATATCAACTGGAGATTCGAGAGGACCTGTTCCTTGGCCTCATCCTCATCAGGTATTTGAAACTCGATGTGCTCTTCCTTTTCGACTAAAAAGGCGTTTCCCATAGAATTTTCGAATGTTCTCCCATTGAAAACCTCGTCTATCTTCTCTCCTTCATATCTCGAAAGAAGGCCCCATTTCATCCTCTCGACGTCATACATGTTTGGCGTTGACTTCATCGATAAAAAAACAGATAGAAGGGTGTTTAAATTATTATCGTTGAGAATCGGTTCATCCCATGGCTTCTATGAGGTCGTCTATAGGCATGGCGGCCAATGTCAACGTATCGATGGTTCCTCTCGAACCCATCTCCATGGCTATCTTCGTTATCATCTCGTTGTTCTCCGCTTCCAAAATGGTCACGAAATCGTATTCACCGAGTAAGGCATACTGTTCTCTGATCACTGCTCCCATGTCTCTCATCTCTTTGTTCACTTCTTTTATCCTTTCTGGATTTTCCTTTATCGTGGTTCTCCCTTCGTCCGTCAATTTTGAGAGAATCATATATACCGGCATTTTATCTACCCGCTTCTTTAATGGTGGGAATACTATTAATATTTGCCCTAGATTTTACGGCTATCTTCCTTCCACTATAAAATCAAGTAAAGATTTAAAAACCATTTTGCCCTACCCCTATACGAAACTGAAGGATGAGAGCCATGGATATAGAAGATATCCGAGAAGAGATAATGGATAACATAGCGGAGTATGAGATCATCTGGAAAATGATGGGTATATTGGTCCTGATAGGGGCGGTGATAGGGGTTATAGGGCTTCTCTTGAAAGGAGATTCGGGGATGGCAGCCATTATCGCTGGATCGGTTTTGATCGTAGGCGTACTAGGGGGAGGGCTCGGTGGTCTAAAAGAAGGTTGGATCCTAGCATGGATCATAGGATTGTTCATAGGACTTATTTTGGGCCCATTCATCGGCTTGGCAGTATGGGGCGCCTCTGGTGCTTTCATCGGCTCTTATGTGGGCCCGATCTCTGGTGCTGCCTTCGGATGGTGGTCGGGAAATAAGAAAAGAGAGATGGATAAAAGGGAAGGAGTGAAAGTAAAGATTGAACGAGGTCAAGATGTCTGAAATACAAAGATTTGGAGCCGATTCGGCGGATAAGAAAGAAAGACCGACGATCATAGCCCTGGGTATCGGAGGAGCAGGTAGGAACATACTCACTTCTATAGAAGACCCATCCCTTTCTAACGTAAAGAAGTACGAGGTGGGTGAGTCCGCTAGACTCCCCGACTATCCCTTCATAGAGATAGACAAGGTGGATATTAAGCAGGCCTATACGACCCAAGATAATCGATACCGTGAGAGTACGGCCTCTGAAAAGAAGATCGGAAGGAGGATCAGACAAGCGGAGCTGGTTTTCATCGTTTCTGGGCTGGGCGGGGACACCGGCAGCTGGACCAGCCCGGTCTGTGCCAGTTTGGCCAAAGAAGAGGGGATATTCACCATCTCCTTGGTTTCAACGCCTTTCAGTCACGAGAGCAAGAGTCGACGCGAATTCGCTCGGGAGGCCCAGACGAAACTAGAGGATATAGCCGATATAACTGCGGCTTTCAGTAATGAAAGATTACTGGATGTGAGGCCCAACCGCCCGATAAATGAGGCGTTCGAGGTCATGAATTCCATAATAAGATTGCCCCTTTTGGAATTCAATGCTGTGATGACCAAGAACGATCTCCCATATCTAATGAGATTCTGTAAAGGGGTCACCAGCTTCAGGATCGGAGGTGGTTATGGAGAGGGAAGGGAGCGTGGAAAGAGAGCGTCCAAGGAAGCTTACCGGTCTCCCTGGCTGGAAGATCCAGATACCTATGATACCGTTCTAGCCGTTGTAACCAGTGGGAAGGGTACTGCGGAGATCGAGGCTGAGGACGCATTGTCGGTGGTTAAAGAGAAGAGTCCGAAGGCTGACATCATGTGGGGCCTGAGAAAAGAGCCAGATATAGGGGAAAGGACACGGGTGACTCTTCTAGCAGGAAAATAGATGGAAAAAAGAGAAGGGGTTTTTTTGTTCCTTTTCTGTTCTTATCACTTACTTTCTCTTCTTCTTGACTGCGTAATAGGCTACCGGTATAACCGAAACCATCAGGATCACGGGTAGGCCAACGAAGGGCATCTCCTGAGCGGACATCTCGATGGTCTGGGTGCTGAACTCGGTCACCTGGAACACGTAGACTGCATTGCCCCCGGCGCTCTGGTTGGAGTTCTCCATACCTTCATGATTCACTGCGTCACTCGTTTCTATATCTAGATCACCTTCAG
>JAHENW010000109.1 GCA_018610025.1 Thermoplasmatota archaeon | reverse complement strand
TGTCAGGGAGATACAGTTGATCAAGCTCCGGGCCGTCGAGCTCAATCAGCCCGCATACCTGATGACCCTCAAGGGTGGAAGATTCACCTGCTTCGAACCCTATGAGTTCGAGATGGAAGAAGAGATGGAATGGACACCTATCGACGATCCAGAAGGGAAGTTCAGTACCGGTGTAGAGGACCTTGACGAGCTACTGTCCGGAGGCTTCGAGAGAGGAAGTTACAACGTTTTCGAAGTCAAGGAGAACGTTACGAATGAGGAGTACTTCTCTATCATCCGTCCGCTCTTCCTGAACTTCCTTTCCAACGACAGAGGTGTACTGGCCGTACTCTCAGGAGGTACCCATCCCGAGAACATCCGCAATGATCTCACGAGTTTTGTCCCAAAGGAGAGATTCGATAACAAGTTCAGAGTGATAGATTACTTCACACCCCAATCCGATAAACCCTACATGATGGCACTGGGCGGTAAGAGCCCAGACCAGGTTGGAGAGCTTTATACACAGAATATCGAGGAGATCAGCGACGGAGAAGAGAAACCCATCCTAGATTTCGTGGGCTTCGACACACTTGAATATCTAAGAGGCGATGAGATCGCCATCAAGGACCTTTTAGAGGCGGCGGCCAGCACCAAGGCTTCAGACAACCTAGGCATCGGGATCATCAAACCTGGCCTAGAACTGTCTAGAGAGATCAAGAATATGGCGGACAACTATTTCGTCATCCTCAGTATAAACAAGACACCGTGTATCTACGGTGTGAAACCGAAAACCCCCCTGATGGCAGTAGTGACCGACGAAGAGAAGGGAAGGCCGTACATCCGGTTGAAAAGAGTGGTATAAAAGTAGGTCTGGTAAAAAGACTAATGTCCGTATTTCCCCTTGAGGGGCACGAATAAAACCCCTCCTAGATCCTCTTTCTTTATCTTGTTCTCTCCCACTTTCTCTGCCCTGATCAGTGTTTGGAATCGAGTGTCACCTACCGGGGCCAGTACCTTCCCTCCCTTGGTCAGCTGTTTTATCAGCGGCGGAGGTATGCTCGGGGCTCCACATGCAACAGATATCCTATGGTAGGGAGCCTCTTTACGATAGCCTTTTGAACCATCACCTATCACCACCTCTATATTGTCATATCCGGCCTCCTTCAAAGCACTCCTTGCCTCCTTACCCAACGATTCTATCCTCTCTACGGAATAAACCTTTCCGGCATCCCCAACTACCTCGGCGATAACTGCTGCGTGATATCCCCTTCCACCGCCCACTTCTAGGACCTTCTGCCCCTGCTTCAACTCCAGCTTCTCCACCATCATGGCCACCATGTGGGGCGCCGAGATGGTCTGCCCCTCTCCGATGGGCTGAGGGGAGTCCATGTAAGCCCTACTCTTCACTGACTCGGGGACGAAGAGATGTCGAGACACCCTCCTCATGGCCTTCTCGACTTCCTCACTCTCAATATAGCCCCTGCTCTTCAGCTTCCTTACCAGGTTTTCTCTTTGCTCCTTGTAGTCCCTCTTATCTTTCATCCCATCATCTCCGTCCAGGTATCTACGAAGCGGTCTACAGCGTCATCTATGAATGAGGATTTATATGTTACCAAGATATGAGCTATCTTCTCCCTATCCGGACATCTATATATCTTCTTCCTCCCCTCCTTCTCCGACTCTACAAGAGATTTCTCCTGTAGCTTCTTGAGATGGTACGACAGGGTGGATTTCGATATATCCACCTCTTCAAGTATCTCGTTAAAGCTGCACCCGTCCTTATCCAATATCTGTATGAGGATCCTCCTGGGCGTTTTCAACCTGAGCGTGGACAGTATATCCCTGTCGGGATAGTGTACCTCGTCCTCGACGAAGTATCTTCTTTTATTTTCCTTTTTTGACGAGGATATCAGGCCGTTCTTCTCGAGATAGTTCAGATGGTACTCTAGCTGACCCATAGACAGGTCCAGCTCCCTCTGTATCTTCCTCATATGTGTACCTGGATACTGGGAGATGAAGTCGAAGATATCCTTCCTCGCCTCGAGTTCCAGGTCCTCCTCGTCTTCGGCCATCCGATTATTCACTCCTTTATTATAGAGAGATAAAGAAGGGCTATTATGACGAAATCCAGTAGAAGGGTGTAAAGTGGTGGAGGTGTCAGCGGTCGAAAGTTGGTGTAGACCGTCAGAAGGGCGTAGATGCCCTTGAGCCCGAATATCACAAAGGCCAGCGATACGAAAAGCAGCTTCTTTCTCTCCGCTCTCATATAACTTATCAGACCTACCACTGCCTGAAGAAAAGAGAAGCCGATAAGGCAGATAGCGATGAACGAATACAGCAGTCCCATGGTATCGGTAGTAGTATAACTTAACGGACTTAAAACCTTTTTCTCGCCCTCAAACCATTATATATATGGAAAAACATAAGGAGTTAAGTGAAGAAGATGACCGAGGTACCCAGATCACATCCAAGGTACGAATCTTTGAAGACAAGGGAGAGGTTGGTGGAGGGAGTGGAGAGCGGGATAACGTCAAAGGCGGGGCTCATAGCACACGGCAGGGGCGAGGCCTTCGATTATCTCTTAGGTGAGAAGACGATACCTGCAGCGGAAAGGGCCGAACGATATGCGCTTGGAGTCCTTAAAAAAGCCGAGAATCCAGTCATATCTATAAACGGTAACGTTGCCGCTTTGGTGCCTGATGAGATTGTGAATCTGGGTGAGTATTTGAGCGCTAAACTTGAGGTCAATCTTTTCCATAGGACGGAAGAACGGCTGAAGAAGATCGAAGAGAAATTGAGGGAGAACGGTGCTGAAGATGTTTTAGGTTTAGAGGCCGATGCAGAGATACCGGGATTGGATCACGATAGGGCCCTCTGCTCGAAGAAGGGAATCTACTCTGCCGATGTGGTTCTCGTACCACTGGAAGACGGTGATAGGACCAAAGCACTCAAAGAGATGGGGAAGACGGTGGTGACCATCGATCTGAACCCACTTTCACGCACGGCAAAGACTGCGGACGTGACCATAGTTGACAATGTTACAAGGGCGGTGCCCAACATGATAGATATGGAACCCCTAAAAGAAGAATTCGATAACGAAAAAAATCTTTCAGAGGTGCTGGATTACATGGGTGAAAGGTTAAAGGGATTGACCAAAAACAAAATAACCGAGGAGGATATGGATGGACGATAGCATGTCAGATCTGGTTGAGAAAGGTAAGAAGCGGCTGCAGTGGGCTAGAGATCATATGGAAGTTTTGAGAAAAGTGAGGGAGGAGATAAAGGAGAGGGGTACGCTGAAAGATATGAGCATCTCCATGGCCCTGCATGTGGAGGCGAAAACAGGAATACTAGCTTTGTCTTTAGCAGAGGCCGGCGCCAACGTGAAGATGGCCAGCTGCAATCCGCTGTCAACGGACGATTCCGTGGCCGAGGCACTGAGGGAGGAGTACGGCATGGATGTGTTTGCGGAGAGGGGCGAGAGCGAGGAAGAATATTATGATCACCTTAACAGTACTTTAGAACACGATCCAGATATTGTTATCGACGACGGCGGCGATCTGGTTTCATTGATCCATAAGGAGAGAGAGGACTTGATCGATAGGATCCAGGGCGGATGCGAGGAGACCACTACCGGGATAGTAAGGCTTAGAGCTATGGAGAAGGATGGGGCTCTCGAGTTCCCAGTCATGTCCATAAACGACGCGCTGATGAAACACCTCTTCGATAACCGATACGGTACTGGACAATCGACCATCGACGGACTCATGACAGCTACGAACCTTCAGCTCAGCGGAAAGAATTTTTTGATAGGGGGCTACGGCTGGTGCGGTCGCGGTATAGCCATGAGAGCTAAAGGCATGGGCGCCGATGTTCTGGTATCCGAGGTCGATCCTGTAAAGGCCGTCGAGGCCAAGATGGACGGTTTCGAAGTTGCTCCCGCTAAAGAGAACATCAAGAAAGCCGACTTTGTCGTTACTGCTACGGGATGCAAGAACGTGATAGGTGAAGAAGAGATAAAGAACGCCAAAGATGGATGTATACTGGCGAACTCAGGCCACTTCAACAACGAGATAAATATAGATGCTCTGGAAGAACATTCCAAATCTACTCAGATAGCTAGGGACGACGTGAAGGAATATAGGATGAAGGACGGCAGGAAGCTTTACCTCCTAGCCGACGGAAGGCTGGTGAACCTGGCAGTGGGACAGGGCCATCCGGCGGAAATAATGGACATGAGCTTCGCCCTGCAGATGCTGGGGGCTGAGTACGTTGTGAAGAACGATCTGGAAACAAGAGTGCATGATATCCCGAGGGAACTGGACGAGAAAGTGGCAAAGCTTAGGCTAGAAGCCGATGGAGTGGAGATCGATGAACTCTCCAAAGAACAGAAGGAGTATATAGAAAACTGGGAAGAGGGTACGTGAGTTATCAGGAAAAGATTTATAATCCTTCCTTGAGCTAATATAAAAGAGAAGGAGCTGGAATTAGAACACCTGTATGAAAACAGTGTGTACTTTCGACCATTCTGTTTTTGTGTGGGTGAGATTGATTTGATCAGGAGCATAAAAAGATGAGAAAAAAGATAGTATTGATTGTCGTAGTGTTATTGGCTGTAAGTACAATAGTCAGTGGGTTGAGTTATCAATGGGACGGCGAGGATTCGAAGAATGAAACAAATGATACGATACTTTCGGATTCGGGCATAATGGCAGACAACACGTTATATGTGGGCGGTACCGGAAACAATAATTTTACGAAGATCCAATATGCGATAGACAATGCCACCGATGGAGATACCGTATTCGTTTACAATGATTCCTCCCCATACGAAGAGAACGTGATAGTGAACAAATCCATCACGTTGACAGGAGAGGATAAAGATACCACTGTGATAAACGGTACTGGAAGCGGAAATACCGTCACCGTGGAAGTAAATTACGTGGAAGTACAAGGCTTCTCTATAACCTACGGTGATTCTGCTGGGATCTACGTGGGTGGTAATGATGCTAATATCACGAACAATAACATCTATTCTAATTCGGAGGGGATAGATTTCTCAGGTTCCGACAGTAATATCATCTCTGATAACGATCTATGGGACAACGATTGGGGTGTCGATATCTACCGCTCATCTTACAACGTCTTCCGCAACAATAGCGTCGAGGTAAAAGATTCTGAAGTGGGTTTCTATTTTGCTTCTGATAGCCTGGTAAACGATATCGATACATCCAACACGGTCAACGGTGTCAGTGTTCTTTTGGTAGCGGGAAAAGACAACGTCACCGTCGAAGACGTGAACGCGGTCCTGCCGGAAAAGGTAAAAGCGACGAATTACGGACTGATCAATATATACAACTGCGATAACGTGACGGTTACCAACGCGACCACAGCGAACCATGAGTACCACGGCATATACATCCAGGGAGACAATACCAACGGCTCAGTAGAAAATTCTACATCGTACAATAACAGTTATGCTGGTATCCGTCTTGAGGGGGCAACAGACACGGAAGTATCGAATAATACCTTCTATGGCAATTATTATAGAGGTATAAGACTAAACGATGCTGATCAAAATCATATCTCAAATAATCTCGTGTACAACAACGCTATTGACGGGATATATATCTACCAATCGAGCAATACAACCATCAGCAGTAATGTTCTAAAGGAGAATGGCGATGATGGCCTCAGCTCATATGATTCAGATGATAATATAATTGAGAATAATACCATCTCTTCAAATGATGGGAACGGTATAGATCTCGATTCAAATAATGGTAACTCTATTTATTACAATACTATCTCATCTAACAACCTCGATGGTATAGTCCTTAGGGGCTCATCCAACTACAATACATTAAAAAACAATACGGTCCACTCCAATGATGAATACGGGATATACATAGACAGCTCAGATAATAATACGATATACCATAACAATTTCTTCGATAACACCTACAATGGTTATGATAACGGTGTAAATACATGGAACGCGAGTTACCCTGAAGGCGGTAACTACTGGGGAGATTACAACGGTTCCGATAACTACTCCGGCCCGAATCAAGATCAGAGTGGTAGCGATGGGATCGGTGATACACCATATGATATACCGGGTGATTCCAACCAAGATGAATATCCACTGATGGAACCAACTGATGACATCGTTAGATTCGAGTTGGAATTGGACTCCCCTGAAGAAAGTGACGGATGGCAGTTCATATCTCTGCCTTTGATACCATACGATAAGAGTGTGGAAGAGGCTCTCAAAGATATCGATGGAAGCTACGACAAGGTGATGTACTACGACGCTTCACAGGACGATTGGCAGACCTTTGTTCCCGATAGAGACGAACATTACAACGATCTAGGAACATGGAACCGGGAGATGGGACTCTGGATCCACATGACAACCAACGATACATTGGTGATAGATGGTGATAAACCAGTGTCTACCGATATAACTTTGCAACCAGGATGGAACATGGTGGGGTATCCCTCGGGGACCAACCGGATCGCATCCGATGTTTTACCATCTGAAGTGAGCAAGATCGCCGTGTTCAACAAGTATGCGCCCTACAATATTGAATACATATACGATCTGTCAACAGAAGTCTTAGTTACAGGTAGAGGCTACTGGGTGTACAACAGTGCCGATCAGGAAGTGCAGTGGACAGTGGACTACTGAAGTTTATCCACTGGACAAAAAAGTCCTCAAACCAGCGGCACGTACCCAGTTTCAGTACTGGCAGGGTGGTCAGTAAGTCCATCGAAGGATGGGAAGAGGGTACTTGAGTTATCAGGGAAAGACTTATTATTCTTCCATGCGTAACTATAAAAGAGAAGGAGCTGGAATTAGAACACCTGTATGAAAACAGTGTGTACTTTCGACCATTCTGTTTTTGTGTGGGTGAGAGATTTAAAAAAAGGAGCATAAAAGGATGAGAAAAAAAATTGTGATTCTGGTTATAGTGATACTGTTTGCTGCTTCTTCAATATGTGCTATTGGTTATCCGGGAGATGGTGGAAACTTGAACGAAGAGACTCACAAGAATCCCACAAAGGATTTACAGGGAAGAGAAGAGCTACTGGCCTCACCGACTGAAGAATGGAGCAAGGCCTACGATTCAGGATTGGACGAAAACGCCAGCGCAGTAGCAGTGGATTCAAGCGGAAGTGTTATAGTAACCGGTAAGTCTGTAGCCCCGGATGATGATAATGACTCTCTTACGGTCAAATATGATAGCAGTGGAAACGAATTGTGGAGCATGAGATATGATGGAGGCCATAACGATTCTGGTGCGGCAGTAGCGGTAGATTCACAGGATAACGTTATCGTGACTGGATATAGTGAAAGAGAGTATTACTATATGGGATATTATCGCATGCTACTGCCTGAATTCATCACAATAAAATATGACTCTAGTGGTAATCAACTTTGGGCGAAGAACTGGTCTTATGGGGGATTTAATCAAAGTACATCTTATGGAGTAGGAGTAGATTCTAATGACGATATAATAGTAGGAGGATGGACTACAGATCCAGATGGCTCAGGAATGCTAGCTCACATAAAAAAATATGACTCTAGTGGGAATGAGGTATGGTCTACAGATAAAGGCTTCGGTTACGAGGGCGTTTTTGGTTATGACCTAACCCTAGATTCCAGCGAAAACATACTGTTAACTGGGGCTGCCTACACCAACCTGACCAGTGACGGTGAATATTATGATCCAGCTATACTTGCAGCAAAATTAGACAGCACTGGAAGTGAGGAGTGGAATAATACTTATGATCCAAACCAGGGGACTTTAGACTATTATGGTCTTGGTATTGCGAGGGACTCATCCGACGACGTTTATGTTTGTGGATGGGAGAACGAGCAAAACTCAACCTATTACAACCACACCAGTTCAGACTGGCGCATCGTTAAATTCTCGGGCACTGATGGATCAAATCTGGGGGCGATAAGTTACGATGGTGAAGGTGATGCGGATTGGGCTGCCGGTGTCGCTGTAGATTCTGCAGACAACGTGATCGTTACAGGTGCATCTACGTTGAGCGGTGATAAAGACTATTATACTGCCAGGGTTACTATATCTGGAGGGATCGAAGCAGACCTGATATATGATGGAGGAAATTATGACGCAGCAAATGAAGTCACATTTGACTCGAATGACAATACGATAGTCACAGGAGGCTCCGAACTATCTGGAGATTTTGATTATTATACCATAAAATACGGTTCGTGGGACGGCGGTTCATCCAACACTCCACCGGATTCACCGACGAATCCCGACCCCACAGACGGTGAGACAGGTGTTTTGACCGATGTAACTTTGAGTGTAGATGTCTCGGACCCGGATGGAGATTCCCTGAACGTATCCTTCTACAATGCATCAGACGATAGTTTGATAGGGACTGACACCAACGTCAACAGCGGGAGCAGGGCATCCGTTGATTGGTTAAACCTTGCCAAGAACAGCGATTACTCTTGGTATACCGTTTCTGATGATGGCATGAATACTACCCAATCGGACACGTGGATCTTCCACACAGTACTTCCATCTATGGATATATCGTTGTCTTCTGGAGGAAGCGAAGAAGGCTGGAACTTCGTATCATACAACCTTATAAATCAGACAAATGAGCTGGAAACCCTTCTGAATTGGAGTGATTATGGTATCCGGGGTAACTACGACAAGGTGATGTACTACGACGCTTCACAGGACGATTGGCAGACCTTCTCACCTTATAGAGGAAAACATTACAACAACATAGGAACGTGGAATAGAGAGATGGGCTTGTGGATACATATGGAATCGGACGATACATTGACCATCAACGGTAGTAGACCTTCTAGTACGACCATAACGCTGCAACCCGGCTGGAACATGGTCGGGTATCCGTCATCCACAGATAGAACGGCCAGCGATACACTGCCTGCAGAGGCCACAAAGATCGGTGTTTTCAATGCTTCTAGAGAATACAACTTACAATACATCTACGATTTAACTAAGGTAACGATGAAAGCAGGAAACGGATACTGGGTGTACAACAGTGCAGATTCCAGCGTAGACTGGGGTGTGGGGTATTGAGTGAAAGATATGAGAAGATAGAACTTGGTAAATTCCTATCTATATCTGTAGTTGGATTAATGATAGCCAGTATGCTGATTACTGGCATAGTGGATCCATTAGACAACCATTCCTTGGACAGTTCTAATACCCCTCTCGAATTAAATTATGAAATTCATCAACCCATTCGGATAAACAATGAAAGCGATTTCGAAGAGCAAGCTGTAGAGGAGGGATGGAATGGAACTGGGACTCAAAATGATCCATATATAATAGAGGGGTACGAGATCGATGGGGACTCAGAAGGTTCCTGTATATACATTGGAAATACGACGGACTATTTTACGATTAAAAACTGCCTCCTGATAAACGCAAGTGGAAATACAGACCAATACTGGAAAAATTCTGGTCTGTATCTATATAACATTACCAATGGAAGAGTGGATAACAATACGTTAAAAAACAATGGTTGGAGGGGTTTAGAAATTGAAGGATGTATTGATACAATTGTGGCCAATAATACGGTTAAGGAAAACGATGATTCAGGCATCTATGTTGAGTCCTCAGATAACAGTACCTTGAAGGATAATACAATATCCAATCACCCACAACTAGGTGTCCTGGTAGGAGGGAGTAGTAGCCGTAATAAGATTACTAAAAATAACATATCTTTAAATGGTAACGGGATCCAACTAAACAGTGCCAGCACCTACAATAGCATAGACCATAATGATGTCTCAGATTCCAGTTGGAATGGTATTCACCTACTATACGAATCAAACAATAATACGATATTGAGTAATGAAATTTCATATAATGGTGAAACCGGTATTTATCTCGAAGAGGTCGCAAACAATACACTTCAGGGGAACATCATGAAGGATGATAGCATTTTGATAACGAGTGATAAAAGGTATCATTGGAACACACATGTAATCGAAACAAACAATACCGTAAACGGAGCTCCAGTCTATTACTGGAAGAATAAAACAAGCGGTACCGTTCCAACTGACGCAGGCGAGGTGATCCTGGCGAACTGTACTGATGTCCAGGTTGAGGAGCTAAAGGTCAATAACGGGTCTGTCGGGATCTTATTAGGTCATTCGGATAACAATACAGTGATTAACAATACCGCTTCTGGAAACGATTGGTTCGGGATCGCCGTTTTCAATTCTACAAATAACAGCATCTGGGGAAATTATAACGGACCTGGCAATTTTTACGGGATGTATGTATCTGAGTCAATCAGCAATGACATCTATGACAATGAGGCCTCATCAAATGAGGATGGGATAAAACTGATCGATTCTAAAAAGAATAATGTAACAAATAACACCCTATCGTTGAACTCGAGGTATGGCATAATCCTTGAATCCTCCACCGAAAACATCTTAGAGGATAATATGGTTGAGGATAATGACGATGGTATCCGCCTTTATTCTTACTCAAATAGGAATAGGATAGAAGATAATATTGTCAACTCAAACAAGGAAGGAATATTCTTAAAAGGTTTCTGCGAGAACAACAGATTATCGAATAACAGTGCTTACGGAAATAAGTACGGTATATATCTCGATATGTCCGATAGTAATACGGTGGTTGAAAATAATATCACTGAATGGAACGAATATGGGATCTATCTCACCTATTCTGACGATAACCAGATATATCATAACAACATACTACTAAATGAGGTCAATGGATTTGATGATGGGGTGAACTGGTGGAATGATAGTTATCCTAAGGGCGGTAACTACTGGGGGGATTACAGTGGTTACGATAACTACTCCGGTCCGGATCAAGACGAGCCCGGATGGGATGGGATAGGAGATAGTAATTATACTATAAACGGAGGATCAAATGCAGATGAATACCCGCTGATGTTCCCCACCTATGCAGAGGACACTTACTCACTCAACCTAACCGCTGATGATTTGAGTGACGGATGGCAGTTCATATCTCTCCCCATCGAACCACACAATAAAAGTTTGGAAGATGTTCTCAAATACATCAATGGAAGCTACGACAAGGTGATGTACTACGATTCTGCAACCGATCAGTGGGAGACCTATGCAGTGGAAAGGGATGATCACTACAACAGCATAGGAGAGATCGACCTTACCATGGGATTCTGGGTTCACATGACAAGGGACGATACATTAGTGGTAGGTGGAGATGAACCAGTATCTACCGATATAACGTTAGAACCCGGCTGGAACATGGTCGGATATCCGTCCGATACAGATAGAACGGCCAGCGATACGCTGCCTCAGGAGGTATCCAAGATAGGTGTCTTCAATGCTTCTAGGGAGTACAACTTTCAATACATCTACGATCTAACTAAGGTGACGATGAAAGCAGGAAACGGATACTGGATTTACAACAGTGCAGACTCTAGTGTAGACTGGAACATCGATTACTGAGAAAACCCCAACAAAACCTTTCTTTTTTTTACAACCGTGTCAGGTCCACTGCCTCTGCGCTCTGGACACCCTCTATCTCTCTGAGTGCGTCCTCTAGCTCATTCACGGCACCGGATTCCTCATCAACCACTATGGTAGGTATGATGGCCTTTAATCCGAAGGCCACTTTCTCCTCCCTGGTACCTTTCAATTTACCGAACTTCTGGGCGGTCTCTTTTATCTTCTTCTCGAGCTCGTCCAAATCCAGTTCAGGGTCATTGGGCATTACTTTGTAAACGAGCATCACTTCTCCCATCTCACGGCCCCCTGAATCCACATTCTGGACACTCGTACTCTTCCGACTGATCGCGGCATTTCTTACACCTGCCTATGGTAGCCTCGCCGCAATCCGGGCAGGGAAATACCGTGTTCTTAACGCCTACCAGGGTGACACCGCACGATGTGCAGTTATAATCTTCCTTCATTAGTATCGAGCGTAAGCAGACGGAAAAGCATATTTAAGATTGTCGGAAGTACAACCGTCTCTTTCGGAGTTAGCCGCTGGTAAGACATATTTTTTCAATTTTATGGGCCGTCCATTCGAAATCCTTATATAGTTATCATTACTCGCAAAATTTGTTATGATGGTACGGTCGATCCATACCTGCCAGATATCTTCGAGGAAGGTATCGTCCAGTATCCAGTGGAGCGGGATGGATATTTTTAAACATATGGAGGCAGCAAAATGAAGGCAGCCAAGGCCTTTGTCTCGACATTCCTTTTAGCCGTGTTCGTTTACCTGTTCTTGACCCTGGCA
>JAHENW010000108.1 GCA_018610025.1 Thermoplasmatota archaeon | reverse complement strand
CAACCTGACGGAGGCCGCAGATAGAAAGGTCGGGGGCTATTCCAAGGGCATGATCCAGCGGTTGGCCTTGGCTCAGGCGCTGATAGCCGAACCGTCGATATTGATCCTGGACGAGCCCACGGCCGGTCTGGATCCAGAGGGAACCGCCATGGTGAAGGACGTAGTCAGGGATTACACCCATGAAGGCAGGACCGTCTTCTTCTCTTCCCACATACTACCAAACGTTCAGGAGGTTGCCGATAGGGTGGGGATAATAACTCAAGGCAAGCTCCGCGCCCTGGATTCGGTAGATGATCTCAGGGACGAACTGGAGATATCTGCCAAACTTAACTTAAAACTCTCCGAGGATATAGAAAAGATCAGGGATAGTATATCACGAGATAAGAAGGTAAAAGAGATCAGCGGCGAAGGAAGGAAGGTGACCATAACCTGCTCGCCAGAGGATAAAAGGTACGTGATGAATCTGATTGAGGAGCAGGGTGTAAAGATCGTCGATTTCTCTACTGAAGAAGGGAGTCTAGAGGATATATTCTTGAAGTATACCAGGGAAGGGGTAGAATGAATGAAAAACGTATTCATGCGATGATGTCCCTTGCGAAGAAGGAGTTGATGGACAACGTCAGGAGTAAATGGATAATCATCTTATCGTTGGCATTTGTAGGCCTGATACTCCTCATCTCCGCGTACGGTGGGACGCAGACCCGTGAAGCGGCTCAGATCAAGGGCTACGAATTCACCATGGCCATAGGTTCGAGCCTCGTAGTACTCCTCATATCTATCGTAGCCATAATGCTCGGATACAATACCATCGTAGCTGAGGCGGAATCCAAATCGATAGCGCTGCTGCTGACTTCGGCTCTCAATAGAAAGGATGTGGTCATCGGCAAGTTCATAGGACTGGCTTCTGTCCTTTCGATATCCATCGTTGCGGGGCTGGGTATCGGGGGCCTGGTGATAGGGTTCTCGGCGGGTTTCGAGAACGGGGACATCTACCTCGGTTTCATCTTCTTCTCGCTGATGTTCGGCTTCGTGTACCTGAGTATATCTTTATTGATGTCCTCTTGGGTGAAATCGAATTCGATGGCGCTGGCCGGAGGTATACTTCTCTGGATATTCTTCAATATACTCTGGGACCTGGTATTATTCGCCCTCCTGATGGCCTCGGGATGGCAGATGCCCACCACCCCTGCCCAATCTGTAACCTATCCCTCCTGGTACAGGTATTCGGGGGTGATGAACCCGAACAGCATCTTCAGTATGTCCGTAAACGCCCTTACCGGAACAGGCAGTCTGCCCGAGATGCTGAACGTGTACACCTTGGCACCGATAATCATCTTATGGGTGATCGTACCAGTGATACTAGCCATGATCGGATTTGATATAAAAGACCTATAAGACTCATCTATACTCTATAGGATCCTCCAGCCCGGCTTCCTGGAACCCTTTCAATCTTAACTTGCACGAGTCGCACTCGCCGCAAGCCCTTTCTCCACCTTCGTAACAGCTCCATGTGAGCTCCCAGGGTACGTTCAACTCCGTTCCCTTCTCCACGATATCCCCCTTGGTCATATCTATTAGCGGATATCGGATGTCTATCGGATCGCCTTCCACACCCCGCTTGGTACCTTTCTCCGCCATCCTTTCGAACGCATCGTAGAACTCCGGCCGGCAGTCGGGATATCCGCTGTAATCCCTGGCATTGGCACCTATGAATATGGCGTCGGCATCGACGCTTTCGGCGTAGGAGAGTGCGTAGCTGAGTAGTACTATATTTCTAGCTGGGACATAGGTACTGGGTATCTCATCTCCTATCTCGTCTTCCGCATGGGATGGTATCTCCTCTTCATCACCCAAAAGTGACGACTCACCGATCTCTTCAAGAGGGATGTCCAGTATCTTATGTTCATCCACATCAAAATGTTCCGCCAATTTCTCAGCACTCTCTATCTCCCTAGAGTGTGTCTGCCCGTAGAGGAATGTAAGGGCGTACAGTTCATAACCCTCCTCGTGGGCCATGGCCAGCGTGGTCGAAGAATCGAGCCCACCGGAGAGTAAAACGATGGCCTTCTTCATCAAAGCTCCCTCCTCACCCACGCTCCCTGACCTCTAGACTCGTCGACGCCTATCTCTACCCACTGAATATTATCCGGAAAATCCACTCTTTCAAGAACTACAGAAAGAACGTATCCTGCCAGTTGCTCCGCGGTGAGCTTGCCTATGGGCAGCATCTTCGTGTCCACTTTTGGAAACAGGTATCTTTTATCATCGTACTCCACCCTTATCTCACCTTTTTTTACCGATAACCCCTCCATATTTTCAGCAAGGAGTATACGGTGGTCCATCTCCTCGGCTATCTTTCTCAATTCTTTCTTCAGCGGTAAGAAATCGAATATCACGCCCTCATCCCTCTCCTCCCCGGCTATCTTGGCGTGTATGGCGTAGTTGTGGCCGTGTATCCTCCCGCATTTCTCGTGCCTCGGCAGCAGATGGGATGCCGAGAAGTTTATGTTCACGTTCCATCCATTGAGTTCTATCCTGTTCATCATTTACACCTTCACTTTTACTCACATAACCAAAGCACGTTTTAAAATTTTCCAGGGCAAACTCATTTAAGGTAAGAGCGCAATCATCGGGCGATTCGCATGCCTGTAAAAGAAGGAGATTATGTAGAAGTCGATTACACTGGAACATTGAAGGACGGTTCGATATTCGATTCATCCATAGAAGAGAAGGCCAAGGAAGGAGATGTCTACGACCCCGATAGGGACTATGAGCCATTGGGTTTCACCGTTGGTGATGGGAACCTGATCAAGGGTTTCGAAGACGGCGTCAAGGGTATGGAGGTCGGCGAAAAGAAGGAGGTAGAGATACCTCCAGAGGAAGCATACGGTACATCCGGCGATCATCCTTTGGCCGGTAAAACACTCATATTCGAGATCGAAGTGAAGAAGAAAGAGTGAACAACTCTCAAAATATTTATTTTTACTTTTCCAGGTAGTGATAGCTATGAAAGCAGCCACTCACCTCAACTTTATAAACGGAGGATGGGTGAAGTCCGAGAGTGGAGAGACGTTCGAGAACAGGAATCCCGCAGATACCGGAGACCTTATCGCACGCTTTCAGAGTTCGGAGAAGAGAGATGTAGAAAAAGCGGTGGAAGCGGCTGTGGATGCGCAAGAGGGATGGAAGGATACCCCCGCTCCCCAGCGCGGTAAAATTTTGAACGATACCGCTAAACTTCTGGAAGAGAGAAAGGAAGAGTTAACAAAAACGCTGACCAGGGAGGAGGGAAAGACGTTTAGTGAAGCTGGCGGTGAGGTCCAGAGGGCCATCGACATCTTTTACTACTACGCCGCCAAGGCCCGAGACCTCGGTGGTAAGGTCAAATCACCCAGTGCGAAGAGAAAAAGTATGTATACGATGAGCGAGCCGGTCGGTGTTGTTGGTATAATCACCCCCTGGAACTATCCCATTGCCATACCGGCATGGAAGATCGCACCCGCACTGGCCACCGGTAATACGATAGTATTCAAGCCGGCCACTCTGGCACCCAGCGTCTCAAGGAAGTTAGTGGAATGCCTGGATGAGGCGGGACTACCTGATGGCGTTATCAATTACGTCACTGGGCCAGGAAAGGTGGTTGGTCAGGCGATCACAGAGCATGAAGATATAGACGCCGTATCGTTCACTGGAAGCCTAAAGGTCGGCAAAAAGGTGTACCAGCAGTGTTCGAAAAAGGGCAAAAGGGTCCAGACCGAGATGGGCGGTAAGAACCCTTGCATCGTTATGCCCAGTGCAGATGTGGATAAGGCCGCTGAGATCGTTTCGAACGGGGCCTTCGGTGTCACCGGGCAGGCATGTACTGCTACCTCCAGAGCCATAGTTCATGAAGATATTCACGATGAATTCGTGAAAAGTATAAGAAAAAAAGCTGAGGATATAGAGATAGGGCCAGGTCTGGACGATCCCGATATGGGCCCAAAGGTGAGTGAGGAAGAGCTGAAGAACACTCTAGACTACATAGAGATCGGCAGGAAAGAGGCAAAGTTGGAGACCGGTGGTGAGCGGTTGAATGATGGTAAGTTCTCAAACGGATACTACATAGAGCCCACAGTTTTCTCCGGGGTAAAACCTGGCGCCACCATAGCACAGGAAGAGATATTCGGCCCAGTGGTAGCAGTGATAAAAGTGAATGACTTCCAGGATGCGTTGAACGTGTGTAACGATGTCGATTACGGCCTGTCTGCAAGTATCGTTACGGAGAAATTAACCGAAGCACATAGGTTCGTAAAAGAGGCTGAGGCCGGTGTTGTAAAGGTAAACGAGAAGACCACCGGCCTGGAGCTGCACGTCCCCTTCGGCGGTTTGAAAAATTCATCAAGTGAAACGTGGAGGGAGCAGGGCGATGCAGCCTTGGACTTCTATACTATAAGTAGGACCGTGTATATGAACTATTGATCATGAGTTATCTAGCGGAGCTGAAGAACTGCGAGCTGTGTGAATGGAGATGTGGAGTCGACCGCTTGAGCGGTGAGAAGGGCGTATGTATGATGAGTGATCCCAGAGTCGCCTCTACCACGCTTCATCCCGCACCGCCCCAGAGCTACACAGTCTTCATGGCGGGATGCAATTTCCGCTGTCTTAACTGCCAGAACTGGAGTATAGCCCACTATCCAGAAAGTGGTGAGACCGTAAGGGGTTGGGTCGAACCAGAGGAACTGGCCCGTGAAGCGGTTGAGAAGATAAATTCTCGGAAAGGAACGACCATCGGTGCGGACAGGATATTCTTCAGCGGCGGCTCGCCCACGCCGAGCTTGCCTTATATAGAAAGAGTGGTGAAAGAGGCTAGGAAGCTCGATGAGGTAAAGGTCAACTACGATACCAACGGTTTCCTTACAGAAAGTTCTCTAAAAAGAGTCTTAGACTTCACCACCTCGATCACTTTCGATATAAAGGCATATCACGATGAAGTTCATCGGGCACTCACTGGAGCCCCGGTTGAACCGGTGCTGCGCAATGCCAGGTACGTGGCCGAGAATGCGAAAGAAGAAATGTGGGAGTTCCGCTACCTGCTGATACCTGGGATAAATGAGGACGATATCGAACCACTAGCAGAGTTTTTAGCTCAGATCGATGAAACGGTCCCCCTCAACTTCCTGGCATTCAGACCAAATTTTGTTTTAGAGGATCACAGGGGTGCAACACGGGAAGAGATGGAAAGGGCTGTTGAAACTGCAAGAAAGGCGGGTTTGAAGAACGT
>JAHENW010000107.1 GCA_018610025.1 Thermoplasmatota archaeon | reverse complement strand
TGACCATTCTATCTCGGTCCATTCTCTAAAGGTCCTATGATTATTTTACTTTTAGCCTGAACAGAGACCAAAAGTATAAATAACATTATGAGAAAAACACCTCAAGGTGTACCTATGGAAGAACCTGTGTGTTCCATCGAGATAGTCGAAAACGGGGATGAGTTCAAAGCCAAGGTCCAGAGTGAGCTGGGTAGATACTTCGAATACGAGAACGAGGACCTGGAGAACTTGATGGAGACCGTCTATGAAGATCTCCAGATGGAGATAGACGAGAGCTATACTGAGAATGTTCAATTTTAACGACTGGATCTCCCTATGGGCTATCTGACAGGTTCTACTATCATGAATTTATCTCTTTTTTAGATAGTAGAAATTTTTCATGCACTCATCGCATTTCTTCACTTCATAATTGGGGTCCCCCGAAGTAGGTCTCCCATGACATACTCTTGGGTGAACGGCCCCGCCATATAATCTAGTTCTGATAGAAGAACGAAATTCTTTCTTCCGCAGTATGGACATATGAGCGTATCTTCATCCAATTTACCCGCCCCGGAACTCTATATACGCTATTATTTTATTAAAACTTTTCTTAATAAAATCATAGTTATTTGATTGATTACCTATGATCGGTTTTTATATTAAAATGATGCCTATCAAACCTCAAATATATTCCTTTTTTACATAACTTATTTATACATAAAAAATCATTCCAGATTAGACTTTTTATGAAGTGTCCCAAGTGCGGAGAGAAAATGGAAGAGGTTGTTGGATTCGATGGATACGTTTGGTGCCGGGATTGTCATTTAACCAAGGAAGTAGGAGAAGAACAAGTCTCAGAAACAGAGGAATGCGTTAAGGTAAATTAGACCTCTTCCAAGCGATTTAAAGCCGAGGTTTTTTTGCCGGCCAACATAGGGCTGATGCTCGAAACTCTAAATATCCTCTAATATCACTATCATCTGGATCAGAGACCCCTTCTCGTCGGGAATATTTTTTACCGTGACCCTCATCTTCTTTTCTTCCTTTTCACTCATCACCAATTTCAATTCTTCCCTTTCTTCATCAGACTCTCGATCGATTATCCTCTTGACCATATCTCTACCCTGCTCGGCATCGTCTTGATGGATTACGGAGGTGAAATCCTCACTCAACAGGTCTTCCTCGAAATACCCTAAAGATCGAGTGAAGGCCTCATTCAGGTCATTAAAGGTTCCATCGGGATCCAAAATCGCTAGGGGTGTGGGGCAGTTCTCAAATATCACCCGGAAGGATTCCTGACTTTCGCGGAGGGCCTGGTAGGCATCTATATATTCGGTTATATCTATCAGGGATGCAACGCTTCTGTCGGTCTCTGGGATGAGGTCGATGGTGAGGAATATCTCCTTGGTGTCCCCGAACCTGTTTATCAGGGTGAAGTTGTAATATTTGGGGACCGATTCTGGATCTCTACGACGGAGTTTATGATATTGTCTCATCCTTTTGGCATCCTCTGGAACTACGAATTCACTCCATTTCATACCCTCGAGTTCCTCTTTTGAATACCCAGTAAGTTCTTCCGCCTTCTCGTTAGCCATCCGGATCTTTCTATCTCCATCAAGGATGACCATAGCCGTACCGGTGCTCTCGAATATGGTTCGATATCTCCTTTCGCTCTGCTTCAACTTCTTCTCCATCTCATGTTTGTAAAGCGCCATCTCGATATTGCTGTGCAGCTCTCTTCTCCTGAAGGGTTTGATGATATATCCAAAGGGCTCTGTTACTTTGGCTCGTTTGAGTTTTTCATCGTCGGAATAGGCGGTCAGGTAGATTACGGGTATATCCTCTTCGGACCTGATCTTCTCGGCGGCTTCTACCCCATCCATCTCCCCTGTTAGAACTATATCCATCAGGACTAGATCGGGTCTGCTCTCATTGGACTTCTTTACAGCCTCTTCCCCGCTGCTCACGATGTCTACAACCGAATATCCGATATCTTCTAACGTTTCTTTTATATCTTCAGCAACTATCCGCTCATCCTCTACAACCAGTATGTCAGCCTCAGTCATAGATATCCCTCTTTTTTTCAAATTCGATCTTGAAAGTGGTCCCTCCATCACGCTCCAATTCTACACTTCCATTCAACTGGTCTTCAGCAAGGATCTTGACGAGATGAAGACCGAAGGTCTCAGATTCGTCCAAAGTCACATCTTCTGGTATGCCCACGCCGTTATCGCTGACGACGATGCTTACCTTATCATCCTCTCCCATCGAGGCGGATATGTTCAGTTCCTTTGGACCCTGGTGTTCGTCTGGGAAGGCATGAAGAAGAGAATTGGAGAGGAGTTCGTTTATAATCAGTCCACAGGGATTTGCCTGTTCTATATCGAGCTTTGTGTCCTCGATATCGCTCTCGAAGGAGATGTCTTCATATTTGACATCGTAAGTCCGATAAAGGGTCTTGACCAGCTTTTCGATGTAATGTGACAGGGATATCTCTGCCATATCTTCTTCTCTATACAGCATCTCATGGATGAGAGCCATGGACATGATCCGCTTCTTACCTTCTCTCAGGGCGCTGGAGACCTCAGCATCCTCCTCCCGCTTCGCCTGGAGGGTGAGCAGACTCGAGATGACCTGCATATTGTTCTTGACCCGATGATGTATCTCGCTCAACAGGAGGTCTTTCTCCTTCAGCGACCTTTTCAATTCTCTTTCTGCCTCTATCTTTCTTCGGGCCAAGGCTAGGTCATCGGCGATCTCCTTCAGTAAACCCAACTCTTCATCGTCTATGGATTTATCCATACCTACTACCATAACACCGAATATATCTTCTTCTCCCATCGGCACCAGGGCGGTGTTCAGTTTAGATTCATCGTCCTTGAAAAAGACCATCGGTTCTCCTTTATCTAACATACGTTGTATTTCAGAATCGAGTTCTTCTCTTTTCCCCCCTCCCATCTGCACATCCGTATCGGCGGATTCTAAAAGGATCACCTCAACGTCAGAATAATCACGGGTTTCCACCAGTATCTCTTCGGATCGTTCCATCAAATCCCCGAGGTCTTCCTTCTTGGTTATGAGCTGGTTAACGTTCCGGATCGACCTCAATAGGCTGTTCAGGTGTTCGATCCTCTCTTCCGCCTTCCTGCGTTCTGTTATATCTATGGCAGTACCCAATCCGGCGGTTTCTCCCTGGTATTCGATATCCACCCCGGTAAAATATATCCATCTCTCTTCGCCGTCTTTCCTGCTTATCTTGAATTCATAGTGGATCGGTAGCTCTTCTTCACCTTCGACCCGCTTCAGGCCTCTCTCCTTGACCATATCTCTGTGATCGGGATGGACCAATTCCCAGAATTTCATATCCAAAAGTTCTTCCTCTGAATATCCACTGAGTTCCTCACTGGCCGGGTTGACGAAAAGGAATTCTTTCTTGTAGACGAATAGAGAGAAGGGACTGGTCTCGGCTAATTTTCTGAATTTCTGTTCGCTCTCCCTAAGGGCTTTTTCGGCCTCCTTCCGCTCCGTAATGTCCCGTACGACGGCCATGACAAATCTTTCATCGTCTATTTCGTATCTGTTCAGTTTGACTTCGGTCTGGAAAGGTTCACCATCCTTGGTGGTGTGGACCCATTCGAAGGTCTGGGGCCGGCCTTCGAGAGCGGCGTTTATCTTTTCCTT
>JAHENW010000106.1 GCA_018610025.1 Thermoplasmatota archaeon | reverse complement strand
GGTTTCCGAGGGATGAAGCCGAAGACCTACCCCTTCAACGTGGATGAGATGAACATCGACGTTGAGGGTACTAAAGAACTGCTCTTGGAGGAGGAGCCCGACTTGGCGTTGTTCGGCCGCTCTGTATTCCTGTTCCCCCCGCCCCTCGAAGAGCTGCAGGACGTCTTCGAGGAAGTGGGCTGCCATGTTTGGTACGATTCCGCTCATGTTCTCGGCCTCATAGCCGGAGGACAGTTCCATGATCCCCTTAGAGAGGGAGTGGAGATAATGACCGGGAGCACCCACAAAACCCTTCCAGGCCCGCAGCACGGGATAATCCTAGCCAATCCAAGGAACGAAGAGGTGCAGACGAACCTGAACTTCGGCGTTTTCCCGGGTGTCCTTTCCAATCACCACCTCCACGCCATGGCCGCCCTGGGAGTCGCTCTGGCCGAACATCGGAAGTTCGGTGAAGAGTATGCCGAGCAGATAGTCAAGAACGCCCAGGCACTGGGCCAGGCCCTGCATGAAAGGGGTATAGAAGTGCTTTGTGCTCACAAAGGTTTCACGGAGTCCCACACTCTAGCTATCGATGTACAGGATGAAGGCGGTGGAGAAACGCTGGTTGAGGCGATGGAGGAAGCCAATATAATCGCCAACAAGAACCTCATGCCCTGGGACGATGTAGACAGTGCTAAGGAACCAAGTGGAATACGGCTGGGCACACAGGAACTCACCCGTCTCGGGATGAAGGAGAACCACATGGACGAGGTCGCAGAATTGATAAAGAGGATAATCCTCGATGACGAGAGTCCAGAATCAGTAGAAGAGGATGTAAAGGAACTAAGAAAAGAGTTCGACAAGGTCCACTACTGCTTCAAGGAAGGCATGCCAGCACATAAACGCTTCTCCTTCCTGGAGAAATACTGAAAACCTATTTTCTTTTTCTTTCCTCGCCCTTTTTATTATTCGATGTGCAGTTCGTACTCTTCAGCGCTCAGGAGTGTCTCCAGTTCCGATTCATCCTCGTACTCGATAATGGCTATCCATCCTTCACCGAATGGATCCTCGTTGATCAGGCCAGGACCCCCCTCTAGATCCTGGTTTACCTCTTTGATCGTACCCGATACCGGTGAATAAAGGTCAGAAACCGTTTTCACCGATTCCACGACACCGAACATATCTCCCTTTTCGATCTTTTCGTCCACCGTCGGTAGTTCCACGTAAACTATATCCCCCAGTTCCTCCTGGGCGTAATCCGTGATACCGTATCGGAGTTCTCCGTTTTCCTTTTTAACCCATTCGTGATCCTCGCTATATCTCAGGCCGTCTTGTACTTCGGGCATATGGTAACACCGTCTCCTTAAACATAGATGGATTATTTAAGGTAATCGGAAAAGCTTCAATCCTATTTCTCCTCTTCATCCCTTCCATCGTAGACTATCTTCCCGTTCACCACGGTCATTATGACGTCTATATCCTTGATATCCTCGGAGTCTAGGGGATTCTCTGAGAGAACGACGAAGTCGGCATACATGCCATTTTGGATCTCACCGAATCTATCCTCATCCCGGGAGGCATACGCCCCGTTGGTGATGTAACTGTGGAGGGCGTTATATGTTGATATACGCTGATTCAATATAGGATGGTTTACCGCCGAGTACACCCCGAACAGAGGGGACATGGGCATGTTATCCGACCCGAAGGTCATCTTCACCAACGACCTTTGTATATCCCAATATGGGTCGCACCTCTCCAGTCTCTCCCTGCCTAGTCTGTGCTCGTTCATGCCGCCGGACTGGGACCACCTGTAAGCAAAATTTGGCTGAGTGGAGAGCGTGATGTCCAGTGAACGGATCCTTTGGATGTTCTTTTGGGTGAGCACCTCGGCATGCTCTATCCTGTGTCTCAACTCTTCAATACGGCTGGCCGTAGCTTCAAAGGCATCGAGTACCGTTGAGATGGCGCGATCTCCGATGGCGTGGGCCATGACCTGAAAACCCTTTGCTTCGGCCTCACGGATGACATCTTCGATCTCTTCTTGGGAAAGAAGCAGTGTACCCCTATTTCCAGGGTCGTCGGCATAATCTTCCTCTAAAGCGGCTGTCCTGGCCCCCATGGATCCATCAACGAACAATTTAACCCCCCTTAAAGAGAGGCACTGGCTATGGTCTTGAGGTGAAAGGTCGTCGATCTCGTCGAAATGGAGATAGCACCTGACCCTCATGTCCAAGGATTCATCGTCGTCGTATGAGACATAGGCCTCCCAGCCGTCCTTGTCTACTATATCGTGTATACCTGTGACCCCCAGCCGGTGGGCCTTCTCTAGACCTTTCTCGATGGCCTCCTTCTTTTCCTCCTGTCCGATACCCATTATCTCATCCAGATTCCATACGGGCTCTTCTTTTATCACACCTGTCTCCCGGTCGACCCTTCCCCACTCTTCATCTATCTCGTCCAGTCCCGCAGAATTCACCACCGCTATATGTCCACAGACCCGTTTCATCAATAGAGGGTGTTCCTCACTGACCTCATCGAGATCATCCTTCGTAGGGTACTCGTTCATCTTCCATTTTGTCTCGTCGAAATCCGTTCCAACTACCCATTCCCCGGCATCAGTCTTCTTAACCTCCTTGTTCAGAAAATAACAGGCCTCTTGGAAAGACGCCGTATCGGAGAGATCGACCCGAGTGAGATTCAGTCCCATCTCGATGAGATGGGTGTGGGAATCTATGAAGCCCGGCAGCACCGTATAACCCTGAAGATTGATCTTCTCATCGCTCTTATTCATTATCTTATCGTAATCCCCAAGATACTTTACCTTCCCGTCTTCGACCATGAAGCCATGATAGACATCAGACCTATCGGTTAATGAGAGTACATTGCAATTAATAAATGCAGGAGAGATCGTAAAACCCCCAAATATATGGATTATAGGTTATCCTTCAGCTCTTCCAACGGCTGCTCGATATTCTTCAGTATCTCTTCTACCTCGCCCTCGTCGGATATCTTTATGGTAAGGATCGAGTCTGGGCCCCCTTCATGCAGTATTATCTTGGACCCCTCTAGAACGACCAACACATAAGAGAGTTCTTCCTGTAATTCTGAGGTAGCAGTTTCTGCGGCCCCTAGGAGGATGGCCGACATGGCCACGAAGGTCTCGCGGTGAGCGTTTTTGGGAACCTCACCAGCGACGTGCATACCGCTCCTCGAGACCAATGTCACTTCCTCTATACCTTCATTCTGTTTAATCTCATCTACCAATCTTTCAATGGAACTTGCTGGTGACATTTTTAACCACGACTTTAGATAATGGTACGGATAGATGGCATTGGGAGATTATAAAGATTTTCCTTAAAATCGAGTTTAAAAGGATGGAAAGATTATTAAGGTATCCGGCAAATCCTTTATTCATATGTCTGTAAAAAATTTTGAGATAACATCTATTGATGCAGAACGGTATACAGAGAAGGGCGGCGAGAAGCAGAACGTCAGAGTGGACCACAACAGTTCAGTGAAGAAAGTCAAGGCAAAGGACAAGAAGACGGCTCAGTTCTCATTCAGATTCACAGTTGATTACTCAGGCCTCGGCAGGATGGAGTTAGAGGGAAATATCCTGTATGCTGGGAAGGCATCCAAGTTGGCCGCCAAGTGGCAGAAAGAGAACGAGATGCCTGATAAAGTTGCCAAGGATATCCATTCAACCATAATCTCCAACTGTATCCCAGAGGCCGTGGTGATATCAAGAGAAATCCAGCTGCCACCACCCATACCCATGCCCCAGGTGGACATCTCTCAGGGAGAAGATAAGGAAGGCAAGCGAGGGATGGAAGTCGCCTGAGGGTGACTCATGACCCATCACGAGGGTATACTAGTAACATGGAACGAACACATTAACGCCTCGGCCGCGGGGGCTGATATAGAAGGCCATACTATCTCCCTAGATATCTATCGTCCGTCCGATGCGGCTGAGAACCTTACGAGTAACGACCGCTTCACCTTCTCCCTGACCGACGACCCCCGCCTCTTTTTTCAGGCCGCACTCACTGGTCACAACAGCGGAAAGAGTGAGTTGGATGATCGGGAACTCCACCATGAGGAGGAGTTCTGGTGGCCGAAGAACGCCACCAGCGTCCACCTCTGTAGTGTTGAAAAGAGAGAGGAAACAAAAATGAGTGATGAATACGGAGAGACCCGTCTTTTGGCCGTTAAGGGGACCATCGAGGAGAGGAGGAGCCAGGGGCCGTATATTGAAAGGGAGAATCCACTAGTTGACGCCATGGTCCATGCCAGCAGACTGCACGTGGCTGAAGGGATGCAAAAAGAAAAGCTGAAGGAAAAGATAAAAGAGCTCCTGAAGAACGAGGATGGGAAGGTTGTGCGGGATATAATTGACTACGTAGAGGACATAACATGAGATTTGATCTACACCTCCATTCTCACTATTCCGAAGATGCCAAACCCTCTCCTATCGATATAATCCGGCGGGGTAAGAAGGAAGGCCTAGACGGTCTAGCTTTTTTGGATCACAACACCATGGACGGATATAGAAAGGTAAAAGACGAGTCAGAACTGTCCATCATCCCGGCCATGGAAGTGACTACGGAAGAGGGTCACGTGGGAGCCCTTGGTTTGCAGGAAGAGGTGGAGAGGGACCTTTCGGTTCCTGAGACCGTAGACAGGATTAGGGATCAGGGGGGTATCGCAGTGGCCGTTCATCCCTATAGATTCTTTTCAGGGATAAAAGAAAAAGTCGTAATAGAGAACGACTGGGACGCCATGGAGGGATTGAACGGGAGGAGCTGGGCACGGAAGAATGAGAGGGCCGTGAGATTGGCCAAAAAGATAGGCCTGCCCATGATCGGGGGGAGCGACAGCCACAGGTTGAAAACGGTAGGTAAAGCCTACACGACGGTTGAAAACGTTTCAAGTTGGCCCGAGGTCGTAGAGCAGATCAGGAAGGGAGAATCGGATGTCGGCGGCCGGAGCAGGACTTTTCCAGAGACATTCTTCTACGTTGGCAGGACCCTATCTCACTGGGTCAAACGCGGTTTCAAAAGGGTCTGACCAATTCATCGCTTTTGTAGTAGGTCTCCAGCAGTGCGACGATGAAGGCCCCGAACGCCGCTGGTAAGATGAATTCAGTTGGGGATGGATCCACGGCGAAGGCCTTTTCCACTGGGACCCTCAATGCCCCCAGCATGAGACCAACAAGGAAGGCCATGGTGTGGGATTCATAGTGGGTCAAAAGGTAATCCAAGAACTTGGCGAAGCTGAAGAGACCAATTACTGAGCCGCTCATGAATATGAAGAGCACGGGTATGTCAAAGGTCGTAAGGGCATCCAGCATGAACTGATACTGATGCAGAAAGACAAGGATGAATGAGCCGGATATACCGGGCAGGATCATGGAGACCACCGACAAGGCTCCTGCCAAGAAAATACTCACGGGGCCGTGGGTGTTCTGAATCGAACTGAGTCCTACGAAGATGAAGGCGAAGATGAACCCGCCGATCCCAGCAACGATATTTGGTATGTCCAACTTCTCAACGTAATTGTATACAACGACCACCGAGACCAGGATCAGGCCGAAGAAGAAGGCATAGGTGGGGGCGGTGTACGCCTCGATCAGAAATCCCATGAGGTGGGCTAGAGGTATCAGGGATACGCTCATACCCACCAGGAGGGGTACCAAAAATGGATAATCGACCCCTTTGATCTCTTCGATCACCTTTTCTCTTTCTCCTCTAACCAGATAAAGGGGTGCCTTCAAGGGGATGTCGTTGATAGCGTGTACGAGTCTTTCGTAGATGCCCATGATCAAAGCCATGGTCCCTCCGGAGACCCCGGGGATTATATTGGCTAGACTGATAATGAACCCCTCGAACATCCTCTTCAAATACGACTTAACATTCATTCCTTGTTTCCTCGCTTTTTCGACCGGCAATATCCCTTATCTCTAAAACATTTTTCTATCCTTTCCTC
>JAHENW010000105.1 GCA_018610025.1 Thermoplasmatota archaeon | reverse complement strand
TGAGCGGGCTGCACAGGGACCTTGTAATCTGCACACTGGTCACAGTACCAACCATCGTTCTGTGGTACGTACCTTAAAGGAGCCCCGCAGGTGGGACAGTCGTGGACCTGGGTTTCCGCCTCATCCAGCTTCATGTGTCCTATCAGTATCAGTATACCAGAGAGTCCAAGACCGAAGATGAACCCCAGTATCATGTACAGGATCATGTTGTCTTCGGATTTCTTATACATCCCCTGATCGATAGGGGCTATGATGTTATTCTCGAATTTACCTTTGATTACGATCGCCAATCCACCTAAAGCGATCCTGATTATACCGAAAACTATCCTTGAGCTTCCGTAGTAATAGTGGAAATAAAAGATCCCTCTGACTATATCCCAGAATCCCCATAGGACGTTTATGAGCGCCGCTAGGAGGAAAAATATCGCAGCGTATTTGAACATCTCCCGTGCTTCCTTCACTTTAGGGGGAAGGTTGGGGGGTATGTTTGGGGTAGAGAATAGATCGTCGACCATGATTACCACTCCTTGTCGCTTTCATTATCCGGTGGTGGCGGAGTCTGATCCGACTGATCCCCAGGCGGTGGTGGCTGATTCTGCTGTTGTTGGCCCGATGGGGGCTGCTGTTGCTGCTGCTGTCCCTGCTGTCCGGGTGGTGGTTGCTGATAACGTTTCTGGGGCTCTTGCCCTTCATCTTCGCCTCCGATCACCTTCACGATGACCACTACTATGAGTACGATTATCAAAATTGGTATGATGACCGCCAGGGCAATACACAACATTCCCCACTTCGCAACATCGACGGGGAAACTACCAGAAGACGGTCCATCACTACTTCCACTCGTGGAGGTGCCGGGTTCTGCTTCGTCATAATAGTATTCTCCTTGATTTTCAGCTTCAAGCCAGTCGTAAGTCCCGACCGAGGTTATTTCTAAAGAGGCTGGATTACCGACTTCGTCCAAGGAAAAGCTTACTGTAAAAGTACTAGTACCGAAACCAGAGTAGTTTTGTTCGTCGAGAGTTTTTCCTCCATTAGGATAACCTAGATGGCATGTACCACCATACATAGACTGACCTATGTGGATATTATAAGCTTCTCCTTCTTCATCTTCTAGAGAGATGGTGTACCACAGTTCAGATTCATTTCGAACGCTTCCTTTCACTTCGAGCTCGACTTGGATATCTCCACCACTCTTCTCTATGCTGGCACGGACTATGTCAATGTCTGGTCTCTCTACATTTTCTTTCCACTCATACTCGTTATCAGTAACTCGCCAGTAATCCACATCATCCGTTGAATCGTCGATCGAGTCTGAATACTGAGCCTGGGCCGGAACAGAGGCAAATCCCACTAGTATCATCATCACCAGTAAAACTACTACGACCACATATTGATTTCTTCTCAATTTTCCACCATGGTCATGTTATTGGTAGAAAGTATATAGTTTTTTTTATGTCAATCAGACTTTTCTTATCTCAATCAGACCTAAATATCAATATATAGACAAATTTAAGGAGTCGAGTCCACTATCGATTTTCCAATGGACTAGTACCTATCCACGGCCTTATTCACAACCGTCACCGTGTCCTCATCACCCTCCTTCTTGTACCAATCCACCAGCTTGCAGGCGAATTCTAGAACATCGTCTTCGTTCAGGTCGAAGAGCTCTCCTTCCAGATCGTACTTTATTATCCCACTGTCCTCTAGCAGTCTTTCTCTTTCTCTGTGGGACATCTTTCCGGAGAGAGAGCAGCATGTGAGCAGGGCATCTAGGAGGTCCTGTGGTGTTTCTAACTCCTTTGCCCCTATGATGTCGTCCAGGTCCTTTACCGATATCTCCATGCTGTGAGCAACCTTCGGGGCCATGCTCTTGAACATGTACTCAACGTTCCTGCCGGTCTTGGCCGAGGTGAATATGGTCGACTCGAACTCCTCATAGAACTCATCCAGTTCCCGGGGGGTGATCTTCTTATCTTCTAGATCGAATTTGTTCACCGCCAGTACCACAGGATTGTTCTCATCGGTGGATTCGTAATAACGGGGCAGCCAGTTCTCCACTAGGCTGCTGAGTGTTTCAGGCCTAACTATATCCACCACGGCGATGGCACCGGTAGAGCCCAAAAACGCTCCTTCTTGAACTGAGGTGTACTGTGTCTCACCCATTATATCCTGGATGACCAATTTCACCTCTCCACCGCTGAATTCCACCTCTTTAGTATAAACGTTGGTACCGATGGTCTTGAGATACTCGTCGCCGAAAACATTCTTCACGAAGCGGAGTATGAGCGAGGTCTTCCCAACCCCGGGATCTCCGAGTAAGTTGATCTTCTTCTTTATCCTGGTTGGTTTCTCATCCATCTAGGGGTATTATTTGTTCAAGGATAAATAACCTTTTTGTATCTACCAACCGAAGTGTTTATTATCGACAAGGTGTAATCAGCATCAACTATGCATCCACCTGAAGATATTCAGAGTCAACTGGCGGAGCAGAGGTTCAAACTCACCAGAGTGGGAGTCACCGGGGTCAAGAAACCCATCGTGGTGAAGAGACCGTGGGGAGAAGTGACACTCAACGCCACTATCGACGTATATGTGGATCTACCATCGGATCAAAAAGGCTCGCACATGTCCAGGAACGTAGAGGTCACAGGAGAGGTTGTCGATAAGAGCGTGAGGGAGCCCGTAAGCAGTCTAGAGGAACTCACCGCCGAGATGTGCGAGATACTGCTGGAAAGGCACGAGTACGCCTCTTATTCCGAAGTGGATATAAAGGCGGATTACTTCCTAGAGAGGGAGTCGCCACAGGAGAGGACGAGCCTAGAGAACTACGAGATAAGGGCGAAGAGCGAGGCGTACAGGGACGGAGAGACCAAAAGTTTCATCGGAGTCACTGCAGTTGGTATAAATGCCTGTCCCTGTGCAATGGAGTCCATCAGGAGTAAGTATACTGAAAAGTTTCCGGAGCTCGCCGAGAGTTTAGAGAAGATACCCACCATGACCCATAATCAAAGGAACAAGACCACGGTGATGATAGAGGTTCCAGAAGAGGGAGATATCGAGGTCAACGACCTGATAGATATAATCGAATCGTCGCTGTCCGCCCCAACCCACGAGATACTGAAGAGAGAAGACGAGGCCGAAGTGGTCATGCAGGCCCATGAGAACCCCAAGTTCGTGGAAGACGTGGTCAGGGACCTGCTGGCAAAGCTACTCGACAGGTACGATCATTTCGGGGACTCTACACAGGTATCCGTCAAGAGCGAGAGTGAGGAATCCATCCACAAGCACAACGCCTTCGCGGAGCGGGTCACCACCTTCGGAGAACTGAGAGAGTGAGTATCAGGCGATGGCCTTCAGTTCATAGATCGAGCCAGACTTGACCTCCTCATCTTTGGCCCTTTCCATTATCTGATCCAATCTATCCTGAAATGCCTCTCTCAGGCTGTCATCATCTATCCTTTCTACGTCCTCCTCTATCAGAGACTGATGTTCCTTCAGTAGGTCAACTGGCCATGGTACATTCTCTAGAAGTATCGATATGTCCGTTTCCTGGAAGCCTATAGCTGAGAGTTCTTTTGAAATGACCTCAGGTGAGTACTCTTCAAGATGGCCCTCCCCGAGGAGTTCAGCCATGGCATTTTCCATCCTCCATAGTTCGGTCTGGACATCATGCAGTTCTCCGTCATGATGTTCTTCGTGGAAGGGCTTATAATCCACTATGATCAGCATCCCTTTATCTCTCAGTATACGGTGAAACTCCCTTAGAACCGGGGATATGAGTCTATCCTTCTTTTCTTGGATAACACTCAGAACGAAGTCGCAGACCACATAATCGAAGGATGCATCCTCGATGAAATCCAGAGATGAAAGATCTCCAGTGATAAATTGTCCTCTGTCGATCCTTTCTCTGCACTCGGACTGCCGGTCCCGCCTGTAGTCTATGGAGACCACCTCGGCCCCCATATCTTCCAGGTACTCGGTCATATTGCAGGCGCCTGTACCGGCATCAAGTACCTTCTTATTCTCCAAATCAAGACCTTTTAACTTCTCCATGGATAGAGATTTCATATGTGATTAATAAAAATTTTATTTACAAATCACCCTAAAGGATATATGGGAGGGGCAGAGATTGTAGATAGATGTTACGAAAAGTATCAGTTCTCATGGTCATCTTCACTCTCATACTAGTAAGTACGACCGTATTGTTTTCAGAAGCTCAGGACAACGAAGCAGGTGAGTCTAAAGGCGTAATGGTAAAGGACGATATGAAATACGATTTCCATCACCTTTCTAGGGATGAGATGAGGGAGATGAAAGAGAGTTTCGGTGTGAGAAAAGAGGGGGAGAACTACAATCATATAGTCGATGGCCACGGCACCGGTTTCGCACCGCCGAGCCAGGAAGGGTGGGAGAATATGGTGGGAGACCTCAAGATGGTGGATAATATAGAGACCAGAGGAGAAACGTCATCAAACTTGTCTGCCTCTAGGGACATCTCTGATTCACCATATTTTCCACAGATAGGAGACCAGCAGGATCAGGGTTCATGCTCCGCCTGGGCCATGACGTATTATGCCTACGGATTTCTGGAGGCAAAGGACCAAGGCTGGACAGGTGTTGGAACAGGGGATAAATCCCAACTGATGTCTCCGGCATGGACCTACAATAAGGTGAACGGGGGAAGTGACGAGGGGTCTTGGATGATCTATAACGGGTATGTTCTCCGGGATTGGGGGGGTGCGACCCTTTCGACCATGCCTTACGACGATACGGACCCTATCTCATGGGGAAGGGATGAGGCATTCAGGGAAGCCCCTGCACACCGAGCCTCCGACGTGTACCACTCCAACTATAATTCGGGCAGTGTGGGAGATATAAAGACCCTCATCGATAACGAAATTCCGGTGACCTTCGCCATAGATGGCTACGAATTGGACTTTTCTGACAATAACTATATAATCTCTTCAGAGGAATACGGCTCCACTAGTCTAAATCATGCTCAGACCTTCGTAGGTTATAATGACAACGTTTCTGACGATGGTGAAGAGGGTGCATTTAAAGTGGCCAATTCATGGGGTTCCGACTGGGGGAATGATGGTTATTACTGGCTTACCTATGACGCCTTCGATGAGATAGGGAACACCTTTACTGAATATGGATTCACTTACATCGAGGATAGACCGGACTACGAGCCTGAATTCATGGGGGTGTGGCATTTCGACGAGAACCCATCAAGGGATACCGGTATCACCATGGGAATCGGCACCACCCAGATCAAGGAGCCGTTTTTCGCTTCAGATTCACAGCACGATTACCCCCATTATTTGGTCCTGGACATAAGCGAGTTCCGGGATGAATACACCAGTGGGATAGAAAATTTCTATCTCGATATGGGGTCGGGCAACCATCCTGGAGAGATTTCCTCATTTAAAGTAGAAAGGTACGAGAGCGGTTTCCGGGTGGGCAATGCCAGTCAGGTCACATTCCAGTCACCGGACGTTCCTGTGGAGGTACCCGCTAATGTGAGTAACGAACTAAATTATTATGAGCCCATGTCCAGGTCCAAGGCGCTCGATAACATGGATCTCGATTTCAGCAGCCACGGCCTTGCCTCGTGGGTGCCGGTGGACC
>JAHENW010000104.1 GCA_018610025.1 Thermoplasmatota archaeon | reverse complement strand
ACGACCGTAGTTTTGGACTGAAAGAAGAGTATACTTTCTCTTGGGTTCTTCCTCATCGAAGGAACCGTCCCCGTTAACGTCCAACCACGATGCTCTAGAGGTGTTCAAGAGAGAGGTCGCCCGATCATCAGATGATAGTCCCGTCGGTTTGTTCAGTAGTACCTGGTAGACCCCATCGGTTATCGGATGATCACGGACCTGGAAGGCCACTCCGAAGCGCGGCTTCTTCTCGAAGGAGAGGTCCAACACGGGATGGGTGTAGAACCTCGAGCTGGTGTTTAATCTATTTAAAAGGGAGTTACCACTGCCGAAATCGTCGGCCAGCACAACTTTTCCCCCACGATTCATAAAGTGGTGTAAATAGGAGGCTTCGGTATCTGTAAAGGACTCCTCGGGTCCGATAAGGAGGATGGACGAGGAGTTGGGTTCCAGGGAATAAGATGTGAGGTCTTTTTGAACGACGTTCAATTTCCTCCCCCCCGCTAGTTTCAGATTCGGTGTGAACTTCCCCGTATCGTACGTGCGCTCGGCCAGATCACTGCAGCCGTCCCAATCAGGGTTGTAGACACTGAAATCAGAGTTGGTGGTGATGATAGGTGCACTCATGGAGAAGAGGAGAAGCAGCAGGACCACGCTCACGATGATGATGTAGAGGAATATATGCTTCATCCGGTCCATCAGAAGACCTCCCCTCTCATCTCTTGGAGTTTTTCATTGAACTCCGTCAGCTCACTAGACGATATGGGCCTTCCAGAGAAATAGGCCTTCTCGAAGAGTGATGTGACGGTCCAGAGGGCGTCGTCTTTCTCGGTTCTTACCTTCAGTTCCTCATACACCTCTCTATGAGATTTCCCCTTGCTCACCTCGATAACCCCCTCCAGATCGAGTTTCCTCAAGAACCGACCGTAAGAACTCGGTATCTCATCACCCGATGAAGCTTCCTTCACTGAGGATATCTTCTTTCCCGCACCTTTCTTCGATTCCTCTGGTGTCACTACAACCTCTTTTTGTTCCTTGCTCTTTTTTCTGGATAGATAAACGGCGATGAAAAGGACAATAATCATGGCTACGATAATGGGGACAAGAAACAGATTGTCTTCTACGGTCTCCATAAGGGTGCTGCCTTCCTCCGATCCGTCATCCCCGTCATCCGTTGGGAGGGTTTCATCGGACATCAAAACCTTCCCGTCCTCGATATTCAGCAGGATCGGTTCAGCTCGAGAGTCCCTCAATTTGGTCGTTCCAGTAAAGACTGCCGCTATCTTATGTCCCCCCTCAGAAAGATCGTATTCATCTAGAGTCAAAGAAAAATTGTAATGGCTAGTCCGGTTGGAAGTTATGTTCTTCACCTCATCCCCATCTATCCTCACACTGATAGACTGTCCTCCGAGCCCTTCTCCATTCGTGCGGTTCGTCAGCCTACCCTTGAAATAGAGTGGCTCAGAGATATCCTTCTTCTCCCAGGACTCGTTCATATAAAGGGATAGGTCCGTAGGGATATTCACCTCGAACTTCACGGAGTCTGAGCTCCCTTTTAAGGTCCTATTACCCTCAAAGGTCACTTCCACTTCTGACATACCCCATCTGAAGTCGACAGAATCGTACGATAGCATAAAGCTGCCATCTTCTGAAGGAACTATGGTGTCGTTGAGTGAATCGGTCAGGTTGGTCCGGTTGAGCCTCACCGGGGCCTCTGTTATCAGTGAACCATTGATGGTTATGCTCTCATTGTAGTACTCCTTCTTGTCTGTTTTCAAGTCCACAGTTGAACCATATCTTTCCACGCTGAGATTGAGCACCCTGCTAGACCCATTACCATCTTTTAGACCGGTCCGGATAGGCAGGATACCCAGCGGCTGGTCCCAAGGTATCTTCAGATTCATCCCGTAGGAACCGTTTTCATCGGTGGTGGAACTGTTCTGCAGGGATCCGTTCACGTACAGTTCCACCTCTTTCCCTTTTTTATACTCCCCCTCCTCCATGAAGAAACCGGAGACCAGGATCGTCTCACCCGGGTGAACAGGTGTGGGGGCGTAGATGCTCAAGTATTCTGGGATGGATTCGTAGAGTAAAAGTAGCTCATCGATCAAGCCCTTGTAGTAGGACAACAGTCCCTCCAGCTCGTCCATCTTGGCATCCAGGGGTGAAGGGTCTAGAACCGTTCTATTGATATCCTGCAGGTTTTTCTTCATCCCCTGAACTTCCCCTCTCATATCGTTCAGGTGGAAGGAGGAATCGTGGACCCTTTTCACTCCCTCTCTTAAAAGGCTTTTCTCTTCACCCTCCACGGAGACCCGGTTATAGATCTCCGCAGCCCGGCTCATGTTTTCCAGCAGGGCACTGTGGGAGATAGTCAGAGAGGTGAGGTTCTCCGAAACCTTCATATATGGAAGATAAAGGTCCGTCAGGAATCGATAGCTAGAGACATTCCCCTCTATATCGTCGATGAGGTTCCTGGCCCCTGAAAGACTCTCATCGACTTCGTAGGATATGTTTATGGATTCTTGAACGTGCTGTTCGCTGTAATTCACGATTGCCTTACCGTCAGGTATGGACTGGTTGTAGTCAACATTGAGCGATTCATTTATAGAGAATATCATCAATGATTGTGTGCGGTTCAGTGAGGCATAGAGACCTCTGAGTGACATTCCAGCTTCATCGAAATTATCGTGACTCTCCCCAGCTAAGGAAATACCCGCGGTTGAGACCACTAGTAAAGCGATGGCCAGCAAACAGATGATCTCCCTTGTTTTTCTCATCTACTGCTGTTTATAACTCTCTCCCAATTAAAACTTTTGCGATACTTTTATAATCGACACATCCATTTCCCACCTTGGACGATGAACATATCCAAGATATCTAGTCCAGAGAATGCATCCAAGATCGCAGGTGCTTTATTTATCGGTATCAGTCTGTATCTCTTCCTTTTTACCCCCTACCTCACGGCGGCATTGGGAGCCCTTTTCATCGGGATATTCACCCCTGTGATACAGCACGGAAGGTACGTGGAGGAGGACACCGCCGTAGCGGGACTCAAGAGCGGCGTAGAACCCCTTCACCGTTTGATCAGGGATCTGGACCTCGACGGGAACGCCGTTGTAGTTCCCCCGATCAGACACCTATCCGAGTCTAGGGTTTACATCCCCGCTGGCACTTTCAATACCCTGCCCGACCTTTACGATGAGATGACCATCGTCACCGGGGGAGGAGGCAGGACCGGAGTCTCGTTGGCCCCTCCCGGACTACCCCTTTTCCAAGATGCCGAGGAGCGCATGGAGCACGGGATAGCTGGCGAAGGAATCGAAGCTGCCAGGGAGGTGATGGGCCACCTCACTCACGGTCTTGACCTGGCCTCTTCGTTCAGTGTGAGGGCCGAGGAAGACGAGTACAGACTCAGGATCACCCAGGGTAGATATCGAGAGGCCTGCCAAGAGATAAGGGAGGATCTAGAGGGTATATGCTTTCAGGCGGGCTGTCCCATCTGCAGCGCCTATCTTGTAGCCTTGGTAGAGAGCATCGAAGAGCCATTAAGGATCGCCGACTTCGAGGTAGAGGAAAGGCACGTAAAGTACACCCTGGAGGTGGTCCGGTGAACATCACCAACAAGATAACCATGGCGATGACCGTTTGGACCGCTCTATGCATCATTATGGTCCCCTACACGAACCTGGAGCTGTTAGGCATCCTTCTGCTCATCGGTGTACTCATCACCCGAGAACTTTCCAGCGGATACACGAAACTCGTCACCGGAAACCGGATAGATGCCTTCATCTACAGCGGGATAATATTCTTCATAGCCGTGGTGTCAAGGAGGATCCTATCGATTCTGGGGATCATCTAAAGTATATCTTCCAGCGCATCGATCAGCTCGACGTTCATCTCCGGGTTCCCGACGGTGATTCTGACGTAGTTCTTCAATCTGTTCATTTCAAAGGTCTTTATCATTATCTGTCTTCTCTCCAATTCCTCCTCCAATTTCCCGGGAGATATGGATGCAGGGGGTCTAGAGAGTAGAAAATTCGCCTCAGAGGGAATCGAATTGAAGCCATGTTCGCTCAACTCCTCTAGAAGTCTACTCCTCTCTTCAACGGTCCTCTCCACGCATCCTTTCATGGTGTCAGCGTGTTTCAACGCACTCCGAGCTGCAGTGCTCGAGATACTGTTGGTGCTGAAGGGTATCATATGGTCTCTCAGCCTCATAGAGGTCTCAGGGGAGGATATGGAGTATCCAACTCTTATACCGGCCAGACCCCACGCTTTCGAGAACGTTCTCACTATGACGAGGTTGGAAAAATCCTTCAGCAGGTCGATATAGTCCCTTTGAGCGTACTCACCGTAGGCCTGGTCCAACACCACAGTGAGACCGTTTTCCAGGATGGCCCTCAGGTGCTTCTCGTCTATCATCAGGCCAGTAGGGTTGTTGGGTGAACAGATTATCAGCGAGTCGAGCTCTTCTAGTTTATGGCCGGGAACAGGCACTGAGAAATCGCTTTTTAGTGGTATGCTTACGGTCTCCCTATCGTTCCTCTCGGCGAAGAATTCGAGGAACTCGTATGACGGGACGTAGTATCCCATCTTTCCCTGCGGGGAAACCATCGATTTGAACAGGGTATCCAGTATCTCGTCTGAGCCGTTACCCACAACGAACTGCTCTAGGTTAAGGTCGTAAAACTCGGCCAGGTCTTCCCTGAGTTCCTTACAGTTCTCCGAGGGATAGGTGCTCAGCTCGGGGGAGATGTCGTCGGTTATCGAGTCATAGTACTCAGCAGGCAGAAAAAAATTCTCGTTCAGGTCGAGTCGGATATCCCCTTTTTCAGCCATCGAGTAAGGATTACGTGTAGGGGATTTAAAATTATGGTGAGGGGAAGGGAGTTTTATCGGTATACGTGAGGACCCTCTTCTCTCTCTTCCTT
>JAHENW010000103.1 GCA_018610025.1 Thermoplasmatota archaeon | reverse complement strand
TTCTGTCACGAAGGGCATCCCTGCTGTGCGCTCGACTATCGCTTCTGGACAGAAACTACCGGAAGAGCATCCTTCCGGATTCTCCTCTAGATAATCAGTCACTATATCAACGGTCATCTCTATGAACTTCTTATCGTTCTTCCATGCCTTCTCCACTATCTCTTCCTTATTTTCATTGATCTTTCCCATGGTCATACCTATCTACTCCTATATTGCAGTTATTCACTTTAGTATTACAACGTTTATTTATAATTTTCCACGGTTTTTTAATAGGATAGAAAGGTGAACTCCCCCTCGATAAACATTATATTTCGTCAGGGATTACCGTTGAATATGGACAGGGCCAAAGTGATGGTAGAGACCTTACACGTACTCCTTCTCTGTGCCCTAGGGGGAGGATTATCTGGATTGATACTCGGCTCCATGTCTTCCATCCTCGAACTCGTCCCAGGTCTCATAGCGCTCGTACCCGCGATCATAGGTATGAGAGGTAACATCTCATCTGCCATGGGGTCAAGATTGGGTTCAGCGGTCCATCTCGGCCTTGTCGAGGAGGGTATATCTTCCAAGGTCGCTATGGAGAATCTCAAAAGTTCTCTCAGCTTGAGCGTATACATATCCGTTATTTTACCTATATTTTACACTTTGACAACTATCGTACTTCCATTCTCTCTAAATCCGATCATCATAGCTGTGCTCTTCATGATATCGATACTGACTGGAACCACATCGGGTATATTCCTGACACTGCTTGCCTTCTTCATAGTCCGTATTGCAGTAAAATTGGAGATAGACCCAGATAACATAACCGGTCCACTGCTCAGCACAGTGGGTGATTTCGTGACACTGCTCATACTTTTCAGTTATGCAGCTTTCATAGGGGGTTCGTTCCTGTGAATTATGACTGGAAGGATATATTCAAAGAGAGCTTCCCGGTTCTTACCGTGACCGCTTTCGTCGGAATATTGGGAGGACAAATGTTAAATTCGATAGAAGGTATACTCATTCAGGTTCCGGTGATACTCTTCGTCCTACCGATCATAAACGGTGTGGGAGGCAATTTAGGCATAGTCTTGGGCGCCAGGATATCATCGGGATTGCACTCGGGTTATATCACCCCAGATATAAAGGATGAAGAGATGTTGGATAACATGACCATAGCCCTGTTCATGGGAGGGATCATATATCTCGTGGTGGCCGGTGCAGTCGCATCTCTATCAACTACACTCCGGTTGAATCTTTTGATATCCCAACTTTTCCTGATAATAATCGGAACTGGGATCATTCTCACACTTTCCATCATATTCATAACCATCACTGTCACTCTCTGGTCATACAAAAAGAAGTTGGACCCAGATAATATCGTGGTGCCGGTGGTGACAACATCTGGTGATTTTATAGGGATATCTTCCCTTCTCTTTATGGTTTGGTTGGTGATAATTTGGTAAAGAAATTTATAGAAAAAGAATTGAGAGAGGAACACGAAGAGATAGAGTACGAAGATACGAATGTGAGGGAACTTTTGACCCTCATGAAAGATAATTCAGAACTCATCTCCGACCTTGCATACGCTGCCATCGCCTTCGATAGCAAGGATCTAGCAGAGGAGGTCAGCCACCTCGAATCTGAGATGGACAAGATGATGTACCAGATAAGGTTGAAATGCATGTTGAGCTCCCGCACTATAGAGGATGCGGAGCAGTTGAGTGGACTCCTTCAGGTGGCCTCATCGGCCGAGAAGATATCAGATGCTGCGGAAGACATGGTAGAACTGCTGGATATGGATGTCGAGCTGCGCCCACTCCTACCACATATATTGAGAGATGCAGAAGAAAAGATACACACATTGAAGGTCTACAAAGATTCATCTCTTGTCGGAAGAAGTATCGCTGACTTAGGTATCGAAACTCAGACTGGGATCAAGATAATCGCTGTTCGCTACAAGGATAGATGGATATACGGTCCGTCGGGGGAGACGAAGATACACGGTGGGGACCTGCTTATAATAAGAGGTGTTGAAGAGGGATACAGGGAGCTTAAAAAGGTAGCTCATGCTGAAGAAAGCTGGGGCCAGGTGATATCATGAGAGAAATAGAGAAGGACCTGACGGCAATGAAGGACACATCAGAATTGATGCTCGATCTGGCATATTCCGCACTGCTGTATCACAATACTGACCTTGCTCGGGAGGTGGTAGAACTTGAGGAGAAGACTGACGAGCTCTACGATTCAATCTTGAATAGAACTTTAGAAAAGGCTGTAAAAGATGAGGGGTCTAAACGGGGCCTGGTCTACATGAAGATGGCCGATTCGATAGAAAGGATAGCCGATGCCGCCCTCGATATAGCCGACGTTGTCTTGAGGGATATAGAACTACATCCAGTTTTGAAAAAAAGTCTGAAAGAATCCGACGCTGTGATCCTCAGAAAAAAGGTTTCACCTCGATCGAAACTTGCAGGTACAACTCTAGGTGAATCTAAATTGGCCAGTGAAACGGGCATGTGGGTGATTGCTGTTAAGAGTAAGGATGGATGGATCTACGGACCGGATGAAAATACGAATATAAAAGCCGGTGATATCATCTTCACTAGGGGACCAGAAGAGAGTGAGAGGACGTTAGATAAGTGGGTCAGTCATTAAAAGAGATATTAATGTGTATCGAGAGTAACGGCCTTCTAATCACACTTCCTATTTTTTTCTTTGATAAGTCAGTAATCGATGTTCCAGTCTACACTAGAGTCTGCACTGTTGTACACCCAGTATCCGTTTCCTGCTTTCATCATTACCTTAGTTAGATCGTAGATGTATTGTAAGTTGTATTCTCTAGAAGCATTGAAGACAGCGATCTTGGATACATCCTGAGGCAGTGTATCGCTGGCCGTTCTATCTGTATCGGACGGATATCCGACCATGTTCCATCCTGGTTGAAGGGTGACATTCGTAGAAGAGTGGTTTGTACCCTCTACCTTCAGGGTATCGGTGGCCGTCATGTATATCCAGATGCCCATCGTTCTGTCCCAAGTAGATAAGTCGTTGAATCGCGGTTCTCTGCTGGGAGTATAGGTTCTCCACTCGCCGTCGCCCGCATCATAGTACATCACTTTCGAGTAATTACCCCGGATACCGTATTCTAGATCATTCAATATCTGTGTCAAGTTGCCTGTATCTGCGTAGTTATCACCGTTTGGTTCCAGATTGAACGAAACGAAGTTCCATCCATCCCCTTTGGTCGCCGAAAGTTCCCCTAAATCATGAATTTCAAAACTACTTCCATAGTGACACAATGAATCCGCGTAAATTGGTGTCTCTTCAACGTTCCCGTCGTTGTCCGTGGCCACGCTGTAGAATTCGTAGTAGCCGTGTCCGTCTGGGAAATCGAAACTCGTTTCCCAAGGGCTGGCGGAATCAGTTTGGAAAGAAGTCCA
>JAHENW010000102.1 GCA_018610025.1 Thermoplasmatota archaeon | reverse complement strand
TGCATGCTTGTCCCGTCACCGTATATATAAGGAAAGTTCAACTCCTCCAAGTATTCCATCTTCTTGGGGTCGTAATCGATGACCACGAAGTTTTTTCTCGCGGGAAGGATGGTATCCACCGTGAGATGGCCTACGGTCCCGTATCCTATCAGGACGAGATGATCTGAGAGAGTTTTTTCCTCACCAACATCCAATTTTTCCCTCGCCTCTGGAAATATCTTATCCGTCAGCTTAGATAGGCCCCTGAACTGTCTAAACCAGGAGTATATCTTACCGCTGTTAATTATCGAATATGGGGTGATTATTATAGTTACCAGTGCAGCGCTTATGGCCGTGGAATAGAGTGTAGGCGTGATCAAGCCCTGTGAATATCCGAGTTCCGCCATGACGAAGGAGAACTCCCCTATTTGGATCATACCCAAGCCTACCTTGAAGGCTGTCTTAGTAGTATAACCAAATATCTTGGTCGATATCACGAGGATGATGAATTTACCACCGATCATGAGTAAGATGAAGGCTATCAGGAAAGGGAGATTCCTACCCACCAGGAAGATATTGATGGACATACCTATGGAAACAAAGAAGATCATCATGAACACATCTCTGAGAGGTCTTATCTTGTTGACTATCTCCATCCCGTATTCAGATTCGGCTAGAACGAAACCGGCAAGGAACGCTCCCAGGGCTAGGGGGATGCCCACCAGGTAGGCTAGAGTGGCCGTTCCGAGACTTATGGCCAGGATGGTCACGATGAAGAGATTCTTGTTTTCAACCTGGCTTACGACTTTTATCACCTTAGGTAAAATGGTTTTTCCTAAAAACAACACCAATACTATGAAGGCTAGACTGTTCAAGATGGGGAAAAGATAATTCAGTAGGCCCGCGGTATTTCCGGCTTGGGTCAAGAATAGGTTGGACAATAGAGCGACCAGGACGATGACCCCCGCATCCTCAACCATCAGTATCCCGATCATGATCCGGCCGGCCAATTCCCTCTCCTCGCCTAGGTCCTGAAGCACCCTGATGATTATGATGGTGCTGCTCACTGATATGATGGCACCGATGAAAAACGACTGGACAAAACCCAGGTTGAAAAGCATCCCCATCCCGAAGCCTAAGAGGAACATGAAGGTCATCTCGATTATCCCGCCGAAAACAGATATCTTCCATATCTTCTTCAGCGTTTTAGGAGAGAACTCCAGACCAACAACGAAGAGGAGGAGGGCCACACCTATCTGGGCTAAGATATGAACCTCCTCCATCCTCCCTATCCAACCGAGAACATATGGCCCCACTATTATACCGGCCAACAGGTATCCCAGGATCTCGGGCTGTTTGAGTTTGGAGGCTATATATCCGAAGATAAGAGCGGCGAATAATATTATGAATATATCCACCAGAAGTCTGATCTCCTCTACGTTCTGTATCATCCTTCTACTTAAATACAAGTGATAGCATATATGCTTTATTCAATCGGCGGTCAAATACATCCAACCAAGGTTTTTATAAATCTAAACCTCTTTTCATTTCACCATGCCTAGTTACGAGATAATAAAGATCAATGAAGATGGCAAGCTCGAGGTCCCATCAGAAGCCGCGCAAGAGTTAGGAGTGTTTGAAGGGGGATATTTCTTATTGGAGGTCAGTCCAGAGATAAAAGAAGCGAGATTAGAGCACATCGCTCTTCCCGGAAAGGACCTTGTGGAGATAGAGCTGGTAGTTAAGGACGAACCGGGAGTCCTGGCCACTATCAGCGGGATATTCGCTCAATACGATGTAAATATATTGTTCAATGAAAGTGAGGAGATCAGTGACAAAGAAGCTGTCCTTATATCTATCGTCGATACGAGCAAGATGAACGTATCTATAGATGAATTAAAAGAAGCTCTTTCAAAAAGGGACGAAGTCCAAGACATATTAGTGAAGCACATAGATTAAGAATGATATGTTGAAAAAGACGAAGATCGCAGCATAAAGATTTATCTCCCCACCGAGCCCTTCGACATCTTTGCTGAATATCCTAGGAACTTTCTTCTCGAATATATGGAGATATTTTAAGATGAGGAAAGCCAAGAATGCTGCACCGATAAGGATTAGGTCTAAGGGTTTCAGTTTTGGATAGTAATATATACCGAAGGCGATGGTCAGTATGGCCACGATGAACGTGATCATCCCCTCTATACTGCGGTATTGTTTTCCTAGACTTTTCAGATTGAACAAGCTGTAATTCAGATTGATGAAGTATATCAAGGTCCCTATGGAGCCGATGTAGAAGAGGTACACACCGAATCCAGAAAGACCGGATAATATCCCCTGCTTACCGAAGGCACCTATCAGGGGCGATACTCCTCCGATGGCCAAGGTAAATATGATGATAGAGAGCATCAATAAATTGTCATTTTTACATGATAGTTCGTCTATGTCTTTCGTCCCGTATCTTGTGATCAGTACACCTATCCCAAGGAAGAGTCCGGATTTGAATAGTGCATGAGCGAAGGCATAATTAGCCGCTGCAGCGGCATTCAACGTCGCTATGGCCAGCAGGATAAAGCCCATCTGTGAAACCGTTGAATATGCAAGTATCTTCTTCACGTTTTTCTGAAGTATCGCCATGACTATGCTGAACAGTATCGAAGAGAACGCAACTATCATCAATGGTAGAGTTAAAAATTCGATGTCAGTATATACTAAAAACAAAAGCATGCCGAAGACCGGCACTTTCACCGTCAAACCAGAAAGTAGAGCACTGACCGGGGCATCGGCTTTAGAATGAGCATCTGGAAGCCAATAGTGAAGTGGAAATATTCCGGCCTTTGTGATGAACGCCACGAAAGCCAAAGTGATCGCTACTTTGATCTCTCTACTCATAACCAGATTCTGTGATATTAGATAAAAATTAAGGGACCCAGTTTTTACGTAAATTATACCTATGGAAAATATCAAAAGGAAGGAAGAAAGGAAGAACAACATCAGATATCTATAGGATGCACGTTTGGCCCCTTTTTCGTTTGAACATGCCACCAATATGATAGAAGCGATAGATGCGATCTCCGAATACACTAAAAAATTGAGCAGGTCTCTCGTCAAAAAGCAGCCCATTATCCCACCGTAAAGGAGCAGGATGAGCGTGAACATCTGTTTTCCCCGGACAGGGCCTTCTTTTTTATTATCTTCGAAATAAGATAAACTGTACACGCCTACCAGGGAAAAGACGATCAGCTCAACTAATATCAACTGATAGTTCAGACTGCCTATCGCCACCTCGATCCCAGCTATCCTCGACCATCCCCCTAAAACGGTCTCTACTGGATGATCGCTCATATTCAGGATGAATATAGACCAGGGTGAAAAGATCCCTACCAAAAATGATGCTTTGATGTATCGTTCACTTAATCTAAAAATGTTCGATAGAGAGACGAGGAAAGCGCAGAGAAGGGGAAAGACAGCCATCAATGGGACCATTCTCTCTCCCCTCTCAACTTTATATACTCGATCATCGTTAGACTTTATTATGAACGACGTGGTATATAACGTTGTTTTCCAAGCTTTAGTATCGAAGTCTCGAAGATGATGAAGATATCAATAAAGGACATAGATCAAGACTGTCAAATTGACTAGAACGAATATCGAGGTGTAAAGGTTGATCTCGCTGCCCAGTCCCTTTACATCCCTACTAAAATAGTGTGGCATATTCTTCTCGAACAGATCGATGTGTTTAAACAGAAGGAAGAGGGCCACCGCTATACCCATCAACGCCAGGTCGAGGAGATTGAATTTAGGATAATGATATATGCCGAATAAGACGGTCAGTAACGCCATTATAAAGGCGGTGATCTCCTGTACGCTCGGGATGAATTTACCGAGATGCTTAACACTCAGATCGAATAGCTTATAGTCTAGTTTGATGAAGGAGACCAATGTTCCTATCGAGCCCATATAAAAGAGGTAAAAACTCATCCCAGATAATCCCAGCAAGATCTCGTGTTTTCCGAAGGCACCGATCAAGGGCGAGACCCCTCCGATGGCCAAGGTAAGTACTATCAGGGAAAACATCAGGACAGTATTGTTACCAGAGGTCAGGTCATCTAGGTCTTTAGTACCCTGCTTGGATATCAACACACCTACAGCAAGGAACAAGCCAGCTTTGAAGAGCGTATGGGCAAAGGCATAGTGTGCAGCGGCAAAGACATTCAATGTAGCCACACCCAACAGAACATAGCCCATCTGAGAAACTGTATGGTAGGCCAATAACTTTTTCACGTTGCTCTGTAGAAGGGCCATACCGATCCCGAACAGTATCGACGAGAAAGCTACTATCATGAGGGGAACGGTCAAGAACTCGATGCTGGTGTATTCTAAAAACAAGAGCATCCCGAAGATCGGTACCTTCACGGTCACGCCGGACAACAGAGCACTCACCGGTGTGTCCGCCTTAGAATGTGCGCTGGGCAGCCAGAAGTACAGGGGGAAGACCCCCGCCTTGGTGATGAAGGCTACGAAGGCTATGACTATCGCCGCCTTGATCTCCCTGCTCATGACCAGGTTCTGTTCTATCAACTCAAAATTTAGGGTCCCCATTTTTACGTATATGATACCTATGGAGAAGATGAAGAGGAATGAAGAAAGGAAGAACAACATCAGATACCTGTAAGATGCACGTTTGGCCCCTTCAGCATTCGAACAGGCCACAAGTATGATGGACGATATCGACGCAATCTCCATGTAGATATAGAAATTGAAGAGGTCCCTCGTCAAGAAACTGCCGAGTATTCCACTGTAAAGTAAGAGGATGAGCGGGAACATCCGTTTCCCCGGGATAGGACCATCTTTCTGACCGTCATCTTCGAAATAAGATAGACTGTACACGCCGACCAGAGAAAAAACGATGAGACTGCCCAAGATAAAATAATGATTCAACATACCCAAGCCAAGTTCGATTCCAGCTATCCTCGACCATCCCCCTAAAACGGTCTCTACTGGATAATCGTTCATATTCAGGATGAAGATTGGCCAGGGGGAAAAGATACCCATCAAAAATATCGATTTGATGTGATTTTCATGTGATTCAAATGCACTCACTACGAATCCACAGAAAGCGAACAGGAGGGGTAAAACGATGATCAGCGGTATCATTCTTCATCCTCCCTCATCCTCAGTATCAGTGCTAGGGCCAAGGCCGTTTCCGCCACATCTATGACCAACGTGGTCAGCATAAGTGTAGCTGGCAGCGGGTCGACCATATCGGTATTCATTATAAGGGGCACGTTGCCTCCCGAGACGTGGCCTAAGCTCGTAAAGAAAAGGAACACACCGGTTGATAAAACGTTGATGGAGATCACCTGTTTGATCAGGTCCCTGTTGATTATCAGACCGTAAAGGCCTATCAGGAGTAATATCACCCCGGCCAACTCGGCGTTCAGATAACCGCCTGTTATGGACTCAATCACTTTCCGTCCACCTCAGCAGGACATAGAATAAAAGGGTGAATGCGGCTCCGATCTCCAATCCTATCAAGATGTTCAGCAGGACCACGGTACCCCCGCTGAAAAGTGTTCCTGGCTCTCCTCCTCTCAGGAAATTAAAAAAATACGTTCCAAAGATCAAACCGATCAACGATATCATGATTATCAACAGTGCGGACATACTCTCGACTATCTTCACCAGTCTAACGCTGAACGCCTTCCGCACCGCCTTATAACCGTGGGAGGTTATCAACAAGATAACGCTGACTGACAGTATCACACCTCCCTGAAATCCTCCACCCGGGGAGATATGGCCGTGTATTATGAGGTAAGCACCATAGGCAACTAAGAAAGGAGAAACCAGCCTCGAACTGTTCCTGACGATGGAGGACATCCTCATCCTTTTTCACCCCCATCCTCACCCTCCTTTTCCTTCCTTTTACCCCTGAGGAGGATATAAACCCCGTAAACAGCCGTGAATAGAACCACTGTTTCCCCCAAGGTATCGTACGCTCTCCAGTCCGTAAGTATCGACGCGACTACATTGCTTATACCCACATCCTCCCAATTCGAAACATAGTGTTCATAACTGTCGCTCCGTTCCCTCGAATAATCGAGCGGTAATAGGATAGAAGCAAGTATCAATACCAATAAAAGAGCCACTATGCGCTTTTTGATTTTGATCCTTTCACCCCCTCTATAGTATATATGAAGATGCCGATCATCAGGGCGCCTATCACCGTTGCCGAGAGTGCCACATCAGGAGCTTTCAGCTGAAACATTATGATGACCAAGAAAACGCTGAGCATGGCGAGTTCGATCACCGCAGCTAGTAGATTATCTTCCTCAACGATCAGCAGGGCAAGGATAATCATCGCTATGAGAATCACTTCATGGATTATCCCTAGCATACATATCCACCTCCACTTCAGGTTTTACTCCCGCTTTATGTGCCCCTCTAGCTATGGCATGAGAGATCATCGGATTGAGCATGACTATGAAGAACGTGAGTATCAAGATCTTCACTTTTATCATGAAGGGCGTATCGATGAGTAAAGCGGTAGCTATCAATATACTCATCGCCCCTCCAGTATCACATTTTGTAGAGGCATGGAGTCTGGAGAATACGTCCGGAAATCTCAACACTCCCAGCATGCCGAAGATCATTATGGATAGGCCGATGGCTAGAAGGGTATACTCGATTATCATCTCTCCCCCTCCTTTTCAAAGTGCTTCGAGAATATGAGGCCACCGACTGCATTCACCAGGAGAAGAACGATGGCTAGATCTATCAAGTAATATTCTTTTAGGAGAACGGAGAGAAGGGCTATAACGACCACTATCTTGGTGGTGATGGTGTTAAGCCCCACGATCCTATCGGGGAGGGTCGGACCGGCGATCACCCTGTATATCAGGATGAAACTGGTCAAAAGGAGTACGATTATCGCCAACCCCAAAGGGTCTACCAGAATATTTTCTTCAACCACCTTTCCACATCTCCTTTTATCTCATCTCCCGCTTTTTTCATATTCAGCGTTTTTACATCTATCCAGTGGACATACAGATATGTCTTATCGAGCTTCTTACTGACATCGATGGTCAGAGTACCGGGGGTCAATGTGATAGAATTGGATAGGAGAGTTGTCCCCGTCTCCGAGCGGAGGTCCGTCTCTATCCTGATTATCCCTGGATCTATATCCAAAAATATCGCGTGCTTCGCCACCCGAAAGTTGCTCTCTACGACCTGGAAGATCATTATGAATATGTACTGGGGGATCTGTATGAACGATAGAAATAGGATCTTCCTGACCAGGCTGCCTCTGCATCTCAAGTCGTCAGTGAGATTTTCGTACATGAAAGACGATATTATCAGTGCGACAATACCGCCCACCAACATGTTCTGCCAGTAGAACTCACCACTCACTATGAACCAAAATATCAATATGATTATCCAGGTAAGGATCATCTTTTCTTCTTTAGGGAGTTTCTTGCTCTCCTGTCTCTCTAACTCGTACCTGCTTTTGATCTCCTCTATCCGCTCCCTAAGGTAAAAAGTTACCCTGCTCATCTCTTTTCGATACTGTATTTAGAGATGGGATATTATTCTTTTGGATGAAATAAGTAAAAAAGACTTCACTTCAATGGTCCTTGGCCCAGTTATAATCCTTTCTCTTGGCACTCTTACCGAATCCACAGGCGGCACAGAATCCCTTATTCACATTGAAGGATTTCTTTCCGCATCGCCTGCATTTTATGTGTGTCTTGCCTTTATTCTTCTTTCCCTTGGAAGACGTACCTTTACTCATATGTAAATCACCTATGGGGAGACATATATAACGTTATCCCCTCTCACCAGGGCCTTCTCCATCTCCTTGTTCTTCTCTCCGTTTATGAACTCCTTTACATCCTCCATGACGAGGTTCAGGTGTGGATCGTAACCGCTCAGCTTTCCTCTGTACTCCTTCCCGTACTTCAGCTCGACGATCACGTTGTTGCCTATGTTCCTATTCAACACGGAGAGGGGTCTGTTGTCCACCATGGATAGGATTATTATCTGCCCTTACTTAAAACTAACCCTGACGGGCAACTACCAAAAAACTCATTTTGTACGCCTCTATCCTTTATCCATGGCGGATTTCGTGGTCCTAGAAGGCATAGACGGCTCGGGGAAGACCAGTGTGGGTAAGTACATAGAAAGGGAATTCGACGGCGTTCACATCACCGTCGAACCCACCGATTCCGATGTCGGAAAGTTAGTTAAAAGATCCGTCCACGAAGACAGCTCGCCATATTACGATCTTTTCCTTTTCCTAGCCGATAGGGTGGAGCACACTGAAGGGATAAAGGATACGATAGAAAGGGGATATACCGTCATCTGCGACAGATATTGGGGGTCGACAGCGGCCTACCAAGCAGCCAGCCAGGAGATAGAACTCGATTACCTGATAGATATCCAGCAGCGCTTCATCCTGCGTCCCGATGTGACACTTCTTTTCGAGGTCGACGTGGACACGGCCCTCAAGAGGATATCAGGAAGAGAAAGGAAGAGCAAATACGAGAATAACGATTATCTGAAAAGGGTCAGGGATAATTACCTAGAGCTGGCGGACAGATTCGGATGGACGGTCATCGATGCTGAAAAGGACCTAGATGAGGTTAAATCAAGGGTTTACTCTATCTTGAAGGACGAGATATAAAATAGAAAAAATGTAGAAAAAGAAAAGGATTCTAGGGGTCTACATCATGCCGCCCATTCCGCCTGGCATCGCTCCGCCGGGCATGCCTCCAGCACCACCCTCTTCTTCTCCGCCTTTGCCTTTTGAAGCAACGACGTCGTCGATTCGTAGTATCATATTGGCCACCTCGGTGGCTGCCTGTATCTCCTGGTTCTTGACCCTGAACGGCTCAACTACCTTCTTCTCGGTCATATCAGACACCTCACCGCTGATTATCTCTATGCCATGAGTCTTCTTCCCGTCCTTCTCGTGTATATTGTTTAAATCCATGAGCACGTCTATCCCGTCCAGGCCGGCGTTCTCGGCCAATGTCCTCGGTATGATGGTCAGGGCCTCGGCGAAGGCCTCCACAGCCAGCTGTTCCCTACCCTTTACCGTACCGGCGTAATCCTTGAGCCTGTTGGTCAGCTCTATCTCGATGGCCCCGCCGCCGGGCAGGATGGCCCTGTCTTCGATGGCAACGGCCACGACCTTCAAACCGTCGTGAGTTGCCCTCTCCAACTCGTCGACAACGTGCTCGGTCCCCCCTCTAAGCAAAAGGGAGACCGCCTTGCCCTTCGAAGCCCCTTCAACGAAGGTCACGTGACTGTCTCCGATAAGTTTTTCATGCACCAATTCGGCATGACCTATATCCTCCTGGGTGAAGTCTTTTAGGTTGGTCACTACGCTACCGCCGGTCGCCTTGGCTAACTTCTTCATATCGGATTTCTTGACCCTACGTAAGGCGAAGACCCCTTCTTTGGCCAGGTAGTGTTGCGCCAGATCGTCGATGCCCTTCTGACATAGTACCACCGTGGCACCCACCTCCTTAATACTCTTTACCATCTTTTTGATGGTGGATTCCTCCTCATCGATGAACTGCTGTAGTTGGTCAGGATTCGTTATCTCTATCTCCGCATCCACCTCTGTCTTCTGTATCTCGATGGCGGAGTCCAGCAGAGCTATCTTGGCGTCCTTGACCTCCTTTGGCATCCTGGAGTGTAGGCGTTCCTTGTCCAGTATTATTCCGTCGATCATCTCTGTTTCATCCACACTGGCCCCGGCCTTCTTCTCGACCTTTATATTGTCTATATCTACGGTATATCCATCGTCCACCTTTTCAGCGACCTGTTTCACCGCTTTAACGGCTATCTCTGCCAGTTTGTCCCTGTTCCCCTCTATGGATTTCCCGGTCATGGCGGTCTTCGCGATCTCCTTCAACCTCTCTTCGTCATCGATGTCAATCTCGATCTTGTTT
>JAHENW010000101.1 GCA_018610025.1 Thermoplasmatota archaeon | reverse complement strand
TAAGGTCTCCCTGAAAACGGCTTTAGATACGGTAAAAAAGTACTGCAATTACAAGGTCCCGGATCCCATCCGAAACGCTCATATAGCGGCTACGAGAAGGAGGAAATCAACATGAAGACTCCCCTGTACTTTCACGAAGACTATGGAAACTACAGCTTTGGACGGTTCCATCCCTTCGATGCCACCAGGTTCTCCAAGTACGTGGAACGGGTCAAGGACATCGACGAGATGATTTCGAATATAAAGATTTTCGAGTCGCCCTTGGCCACCGACGAAGAGCTGGAACTCGTACACTCGAAGGAATATATCGAAAAAGTATACAAGATGGAGGAGGTCGATGGGAACCTGACCCCGGACACACCGGTGAAGAAGAAGAGTCCAGACGCCGGAAGAAGGATAGTGGGTGGGAGTCTTGAAGCGGCCAGACATATAGATGACGATACCATCATAAACCTGGGCGGCCTGCATCATTCAGGCAGGGATTACGGCGAGGGTTTCTGTATATTCAATGACGTAGCTATAGCCGCCCAGCATCTGCTCGATGAGGAGAGAAAGGTCTGTGTTTTCGATACTGACGCCCATCAGGGGAACGGGACAATGGACGTATTTTACGATGAATCCAACCTCCTTTTCGTATCGACCCATCAGGATCCATCTACACTCTATCCCGGGGAAGGATATATAGACCAGATAGGGAGAGAGGCTGGAAAGGGTTACAGTGTCAATATCCCCATGCCTAGGGATTCCACCATATCGGACTATCATTATGCCATAGAAGAGGTCGCAAAGCCCGTTGTGGATCAGTTCTCGCCTGATGTTGTGATAAGGAACGGTGGCTCGGACCCGCTGCAGTCTGACACCCTGACAGATCTAGCTCTAGACCTCAGGGGGATGGAATACCTCGGTAAAACGGCCAGGGAGATGGCCGAGGAAAGTGGAGCCGGACATATAGACCTCATGTTATCGGGCTACGGTCCTCAGGTGGTTGAGGGATGGCTCTGGATGACCAAAGGAGCGCTGGATCTGAACGTGGATCTACAGATAGATAGGAAACTGGGGGAGATAGGGAAGGAGCCCAAGAAGGATTTGGAAAAAGATATGGAGGAACTACAGGATATCCTGAGTTCGTATTGGGACTTCTAGACGGTTTTTCGGTTCTGGATAGGAGAAGGACAATACCGTTACATTTAAATAACATACCTTTGTAATGGGGTTTACGTCGCCCGATGACCAGACGTGGTTGGTTTCCTTCAGGGATCCAATCTGTACACGTCACGGTCACCGGAATCTAGCACACAATCTTTGCCTCGTGCTAAAAAAGATAGATTGAGGTGTAGGTATGCCAGACACACATCATCCTCGTAGAGGTTCGATGGGGTATTCGCCCCGGAAACGAGCAAAAAGCATAACGCCAAAGGTCCGTTCTTGGCCTGATATAGATGGAGATACGAAGGTACAGGGATTCCCAGGATATAAAGCAGGGATGACACATGCCTTCGTTGTCGATTACCGCCCACACAGCACCACATCGGGTCAGGAAGTCAGGGTGCCGGTTACGGTCGTGGAGATCCCACCCATATCAGTGTGCGGGCTTCGGTTCTATGAAGAGACACACCAGGGATTACAGACGATGGGCGAGGTCTGGTCTAGCCGTGTTGACGAGGAACTACAGAGGAGACTCCCGATCCCAAAGAATCCCGACACTGACGAGATGTGGGAGAGGATCGAGAGGGACATGGCCGATGAGATAAGAGCGATCACACACACGAATCCTAAGTTGGTTACTTCTATACCTAATAAATCTCCAAATGTTATGGAATTGAGGATAGGTGGAGGGACGATCCAAGAAAGGATCGAGAAGGGAGAGGAGCTCATGGGTGAAGACCTTGATTACGATGAATTCGGAAGAGAAGGCGATATGATAGACGTTTCAGCCGTGACCAAAGGTCATGGATTCCAGGGTCATGTCAAGAGGTGGGGGGTAAAACTGCTCAGGCACAAGAACAGCAAATCGATAAGGAACGTCGGTACTACCGGTGTTTTCGTCCCTGGCTATACAAGACCTACCGTACCACAGGCCGGACAGATGGGGTTCCATCAAAGGACTGAATATAATAAGAGGATACTGAAGATAGGTGAGGATGGAGAAGATATAACCCCAGAAGGTGGTTTCGTGAACTACGGGGAAGTGAACAATCCGTATGTAGTTCTGCACGGATCGATACCAGGACCTTCCAAGAGATTGGCCCTCATGAGAGACCCGGTGAGGACAAAAGGAGTCGAAGTCGAAGAACCGAATCTGACCTACGTGTCAACTGAATCCAAACAGGGGGCCTGATCGATGAAGGTCGATCTGTACGATATAGACGGAGAAAAGAAGGGAAGTCGAGACCTTCCAGATGTGTTCACAGAGGAAATCAGGCCCGATATAATAAATAGAGCGGTAAAATCGGCCGAAGCCAATCAGAAACAGCCCTATGGGCCCACTCTAGAGGCCGGGATGAGACACGCCACTGAATCCGAAGGAAAGGGACAGGGTATCTCTCGAGTTCAAAGGCTTACTCAGTACGGGAACGATGCCGCTGAATCACCACCCAATGTCGGTGGTAGAAGGGCTCATCCCCCGAAAGTCGAAAAGGAACGGGGGAAGAAGGTCAACGAAAAAGAGAAGACGAAGGCGAGAAGATCCGCCCTAGCCGCCGCTTCACAGGAAGAACTTATCAGGGACCGGGGGCACGAGATAGACAGAGATGACCTCACATTCCCACTGGTGGTCGAAAAGAGGATAGAGGAACTGGAGAAAACCAAGGAAGGCATCGAAGTGCTGGAGAACCTGGGTATTTACTCAGACGTCAAGCGCTCAAAGGACGGAAAGAACATAAGGGCCGGCCGTGGGAAGATGAGAAACAGAAAATACAGGCAGCCAGTGAGTATACTCCTTGTTCTACCCGACGGGGCCAAAGGAAGAAGGGCTTTCAGGAATCTTCCCGGAGTGGATGTCAAAGACCCCAAGAACCTTACCATAACCGATCTAGCTCCTGGTGGAGACATGGGGCGACTGACCATCTTCAGTGTGAAAGCCCTGAAGCAGATGGAGGAGTGGTAACTAATGGCTAAAGAATTCGATTCTCCTCATAAAGTCGTGCATTATCCTTACGTCACCGAGAAAACCATGGTCAAGATGGAAGAGGAGAACAAATTGGAGTTCATCGTAGACAGAAGGGCGAACAAGGGTCAGATAAGTGACGCTGTAGAAGAGCTGTTCGATGTGAAGGTAGATAAGGTCAATACGAGGATAGACAAGAAGGGAAAGAAGGCGACGGTCAAGTTCACTAGCGAATATTCAGCTGAAGAGATAGGAATGAGGATAGGAGTATTCTAGAGGTGAAAAAATGGGAAGAAGAATTATAGCTCAAAGAAGAGGAAAAGGCTCTTCAACTTATCGATCACCGAGTCATAGACATCTAGCCAAGCCGGGATATCCCAAAAGGCAGGAGACCTCCGGTGAGGTCATCGACCTCCACCATGCCCCGGGACGAACCGCGCCCCTGGCCGAAGTTGAGTTCGAACATGGAGAGACTAAATTCATGATCGCACCTTTCGGATTGAGAGTCGGTCAGGAAGTCGAGGTGGGCCCTGAGGCCGCCGTGAACAAGGGAAACGTACTGCCTCTGAGCAAGATACCGGTTGGTATGTACGTTTACAATTTAGAACTGGAACCGCTGGACGGCGGTAAGCTGGTCAGAGCTGGAGGAGACTTCGCTGTTATAATCTCCCAGGGTGCAAAGAAGACAACGCTCAGACTCCCCTCAGGTTCGTTCAAAACGGTGGATAACCGCTGTAGAGCCACCATCGGCATAATCGCTGGAGGGGGTCATATCGAGAAACCCTTCGCAAAGGCCGGTAAAAGATTCCATGCTTACAGGAGTAAATCCAAGAGGCCGAAGACGGTGCGTGGCATAGCCATGAACGCCATCGACCATCCACACGGCGGCGGAGATCATCAGCATGTAGGTGTTGAATCAACAGTATCTTCAAATGCTCCCCCGGGTAGGAAAGTAGGTCGACTTTCCTCAAAGAAGAAGAAAGAAGATAAGAAGAAGGAAGAAAGGAGGAGTTAAAAATGGCCAAGATCGAATCCAGAAGGAAAGAAGAATTCACCTATCGCGGATACACTTTAGAAGACCTAAAATCCATGTCTCTCGACGAACTCAAGAAGGTATTACCGGCCAGAGCTAGAAGATCACTGAACAGGGGCCTCCATAGGGAGGAAAAGAGGTTATTGGAGAAAGTACAGAACGACGAGCAGGACGTCTATCGGACCCATCGAAGAGAGATGATAGTGCTCCCACAGTTCGTAGGAAAAAAAATAGCCATCCATAACGGAAAGAACTTTGAAAGCGTTAAGATAGAACCCGAGATGATCGGTCACTATCTAGGGGAATTCATTCTTACCAGGAAGGACGTCGAACATTCAGGACCTGGTATAGGCGCGACCCGCTCTTCAAAATACATACCACTGAAATGAGGTGCAGATAAATGGGATATACTATGGATCCAGACCCAGAGACAACCGCCAAGGCCTATGGAAAGAATCTATACATCTCTCCAAAGGCCTCTGTAGAGATATGTGATATGGTCAGGGGGAAGGATACGGAGGAGGCCGTCGAGATGCTCAAAGAGGTCATGGAAGGAGAGAGAGCCGTACCTTACAAGAAGCACGATAAGAGGGTGGCACACAACAAAGGTGTCGGTT
>JAHENW010000100.1 GCA_018610025.1 Thermoplasmatota archaeon | reverse complement strand
GGCCAACGTGAAGCATAAAGGGGGTGAACCGGTGGACCTGGTAATCGACGAAGGCTACGATCCGGAGGATGAGTCGGATTTTAAAGGGAACATGGATGTAGATAAGTTAAGGCGTTTTATAGACGAAAAAGGTAGAGAAAATATCCCGCTCATCATGATGACCATAACGAACAATACAGGAGGGGGACAGCCAGTTTCTATGAAGAATATAGAAGAGGTGTCCGAAATCGCCTCTGAGTACGATATACCTTTCTTCTTCGACGCCTGCAGGTTCGCCGAGAACGCCTACTTCATCAAGCAGAGGGAAAAGGGCTATTCCGACAAATCGATACGGAAGATCGTGAAAGAGATGTTCAGCTCCGTAGACGGCTTCACCTTCAGTGCCAAGAAGGAAGGGCTTGTCAACATCGGCGGTCTCATCGGGGTGAGGGACGAAGAGCTGCACAAGAGATGTGAGAACCTAGGTATCATCGTCGAGGGTTTTCCAACCTACGGCGGCATGGCGTGTAGGTAGCTGGCCGCCATGGCCAGAGGGCTGCGAGAGGCTACGACGGAGGAATACCAGCGGTACAGGCGAGAGCAGGTGAATCATCTGTGGAAAAGATTGAGTGATAACGGGATACCCCTTATAAAACCGGCTGGAGGTCACGCCGTCTTCATCGACGCCAAGCGTTTCTTACCCGATATACCTCAGACCAAATTCCCGGCCCAGGCCCTGACCGTTCAGCTGTATATAGAATCCGGTGTCAGGGGGGTCGAGCTGGGGACCAGTGCCTTCGGTGAGACCGACGAAGAGGGGAACGTGGTCCCGGCAAAAATGGAGAACATGCGTCTCGCCATACCGAGGAGGGTGTACACTATCACCCAACTCGACTACGTCGCTGAGGCCGTTATATCACTTTACGAGAAAAGGGACCAGATATCCGGTCTAAAGAGGACCTACGCGCCGGAACTACTGGGCCACTTCAAGGCCGAGTTCGAACCATTAGAGTAAAAAAGTGAGAAGGGATGAAAAAGGTCTACGGACCAGTAGACTCATGGAGACTGGATCGTTCTCTCGGTGTAGACCTCATAGCCACCGAGGGGAGAAGGTGCTCCTTCGACTGTCTCTACTGTCAAATCCAGAATGTGGGTGAGATAAGGGGTGAGAGGAAAGAGTTCGTTGAGATAGAGGAACTGAAGCACGAATTAGAGCGGGCTCTGGAAAGGGTGGGTGATCAAACGGATTATGTTACCCTCTCAGGTATGGGGGAGCCGACACTGGCTTCGAACCTAGAAGAGGGGATAGATATGATAGGGGAGGTGACGGATAAGCCGAGGGCTATATTGACCAACGGCTCCCTTTTTGACCTAAAAGAGGTCAGAGAACCACTCCGCTCCCTGGATTATGTCATAGCTCAACTGGATGCAGCCACTGATGAGACCTTTCAGAGGGTCAACAGGCCTGCCGGGGCGATCTCATTAGATGATATCGTCCAGGGGTATAGGAAGTTCTCTGACGGATATGAGGGGAAGTTCGCCCTGGAAGTGATGTTCTGGAAGGAAAACGTGTCAGAGGCCGAGGATATTGCAGAGTTAGTAAATAAAACGGGAGCGGACGAGGTCCAGATAAACACTCCTCTGAGACCGGGACCTGTGGATCCACTATCCAGAGAGGAACTGAAGTCCGTAAGGAAGTATTTCGAGGATATCGAGCACTTGGACGTGATGGATGTTTTTGAAGGTAAAGGAAAGAAATCGAAAACCTTAGATGAGAAGGAGATAATAAAGAGAGGAAGACCTATCAAATGAGGTGTGCGAGATGAAAAAGGAGATAGATGGCTCCGTTCTGGAGCTCAAAAAAGGGGACATCACTCAGGAACGAACAGAGGCGATCGTGAACGCCGCGAACAAACGCCTGGCTCCTGGTGGCGGCGTGGCCGGGGCCATACATAGAGCCGCCGGAAAAGGTCTATGGGAGGAGTGCAAGGAGTTAAACGGATGTGAGAGCGGGGATGCCAAGATAACCTCTGGACACGAGTTGAAAGCCGATCACGTGATACACACTGTCGGACCAGTATACTCCGGGGATGAAGAGGACGAGAGACAGCTGAGGAGCAGTTATCGGAGAAGTCTAGAAGTGGCTTTGGAGAACGATGTCTCATCTGTTTCCTTCCCGGCCATCAGCACGGGTGCCTTCGGTTATCCCACTGAAGAAGCGGCAGAGATAGCCATCGACGAGATAGTGAAATTCTTGGAAGAAAAAGACAGGCTAGAACTCGTCAGGATGGTTCTATACAGCCGAGAGGATCTCGACATGCATAAAAAAGCGCTGGAAGAGTACTTTAGGTGAACGGATCGACCAGTTTTAACAGATTCTTTTACTCATATGAGCAATAACTTTATATATTTTTTCTCATAATCGTATTAGTAGTGATTTATATGCCAAGAGGAGACGGAACAGGACCAGACGGAATGGGCCCCATGACAGGCAGAGGTCTAGGATACTGCACAGGATATTCAACACCAGGATTTACGAAAGGTGGAAGGATGGGTCGAGCTAGAGGCCGAGGTAGAGGTCTCGGCCGTGGAATTGGCCGGGGACTCGCACGTGGATACAGAGGGGGTAGAGGACATGGCCACGGTGGAAGAGGCCGTAGAGCATTCGTGCCTCCACCAGTCAATCCAAATCAGATACCATATGGTGTTCCACCCCAGCAACCGGCTTGCAGACCCGGCTATCAGCCCTATCAACCCCCAGTTCAACAGCCATACTTTGCACAGAATACACAGACACAAGCAGCACCACAAACCCGATCGCAGACCGGCGGATACCAAAATTACAGGGAAGGGGACGAGCTGAACTACCTCAAGGATTACGCCGAATCACTGAAAACAGAGCTGGAAGAGATCGAGGCCAGGATCAACCAGTTGGAAGGTTAAACGGGCCCAAAACCCTTTCTTTTTTTATCCCGATATATCGGGTTCTATTATCACTTCTGACTTCATGCTGCTGCTTATCAGGCAGTTATCTTTAGCTAGGTCGAGTGCCCTTTCTATCCTCTCTTCATCTTCCTTCGACTCTATCTGAGGATAAAGATAGATCTTCGTGATCTCACTCCCGTCGTCGGTATCCTCGAGTATGCCCTTTGTATCTAAGGTAAAATTATCGATCTCCAGCCTCATCTTTTCGACCATACTTTTGAACGTGATGGAGAAGCACATGGCCAGTGAGGCAGTGAAGGCATCCTCCGGGTTCAGCATACCACTCTTTCCCCCGAATTCCACCGGTTTGCTGAAATCACATGAGAACCCACAGTCCATATCTATCTTTCCGTGTATGTCCTCTTCGTCACTCCATTTCGATCTAGATTTGTATTCATAGGTCATGGTTTTGCATTAAAAATACATAAATATAAGTCTTCCCCTTATCTCTCCATTCTCGGATGAAATACAAACGAACGTTCCTTTCTCTTCATTGGCTTCTTAATATTTCTCATGGTGATATTGAGAATTTTCATGGGATATCTCGAGGAAAACTTTTATAGCCCACAGACACCTTTTTTTTACAGATGGCAAGACACAGAAGAGGAAGAAGGAGGGGTCAAAGAAGGGTGGGCGTAGTACCCGATAAGAGGGTATTCTCTCCAGAATCAGAAGATGAGTCCATGGAGGTCGTCTTGAAGGTCGAAGAGGTGGAGACCCTGAGACTGGTGGACAAGAAAAACCTTACCCAGGAAGAGGCGGCACAGGAGATGGGCGTCTCAAGGAAAACGCTCTGGAACGATCTCAAATCGGCAAGGAAAAAAGTGGCTACCGCTTTAACGGAGGGAAAGATAATAAGGATAGAGGGAGGAAACTACTCCCTGAAGTGAGTTTCACTCGTAGAGCTTACTCACTTCTTTCATCACACTCTTTCTCACGTTCTCTGGGGTGAACTCCTCCAGATGGCCCGGTACCTCTGCTATGGGCATCCCCTGCTCATCAAGATACTCGATGGCCGGGAGTGTTTTTTCCTTGAATTCGTTTATCCGCGAGCGTATCTTCTCCTCGGTATCGTCCGAACGCTGGATAACCTCGGAACCGCATTCTTTGCATTCACCGTCTTCGGGAGGGTCGAATTCGAGATGGTACACTTCACCACACTCTGGACATATCCTTCTCTTGGTTATCCTGTCGATGATCTTTTCGTCTGAGGTCCTCACCCACAGTAAAAAGTCTATCTTCGTCTCTTTTTCTTCCACCAAGTTCATAAGATACTTCGATTGGTCCACGGTCCGGGGATAGCCGTCGAGTACCTGGCCCTCGTAATCCTTTTCTGCGAAATATGACTCGAAGAGGGAATTGGTGATTTTGTCGGGAACGTAAAGGCCCTGGTCAACGAAGTATTTTGCCTTCAGGCCCATGACCACCTCTTCGTCATCCGTCTCCAGTTTATCCTTTATCTCTTCATCTGGTATGAACCATTCCTCTTTTTCGTCCCAAAACTCGGTGATATCTCCCTCAAAGCCGAAGTCGTCGAAGGTGCCCAGATACATCCTGAATAT
>JAHENW010000099.1 GCA_018610025.1 Thermoplasmatota archaeon | reverse complement strand
GTCCAAGGAAGGTTTCTTCTTCACTTCGTAATCTTCATCTTCATCATCTGACATTTGTGAACCTCCTATGATCATACGATTGGTTTACCTGCCTTCTCAACGATGTAAATTCCGTCCTGGAATACCCTTTTATCTAGATCTTTTATCTCCGTAGTGGCCTCTATATTCGCGGCGGTCTGTGCAACATCCTCCTTGTTCGGCCCCTTTAGGGTGATCTCATCTCCCTCTACCTGTGCTTCAGTGTCTCCTAGTAATTCTGCTTCCCTAGGTTCCTCTTCACCAACGAAGTTCTCTATGACCAATCTGTTCCCCTCCGCCCGGACCTTAACCGGAAAGTGGGAGTAGAGTATCTTCAACTTGTATTCGAAGTTTTCCTGGGCGCCCTTGATTATGTTCTGTATATGTGAGGTGTAAGAGCCCAGTAGTCCCTTTTCTCTTTTGGTGGGAGAATCTACTGATAGGGTGACCTCATCGTCTCCAATCTCAATATCTATCTTCGACTTAGTCAATATCTTGACATTTTTACCGTTGGGTCCAGAAGCTATTATCTTGTCTCCATCCATGGAAACGGTCACATCCTCTGGTATCTCGATCTTTTCTTCCAATCTTGCAGCTACAGGCATGATAATCCCTCAGTATACATAGGCTAGTAATTTACCTCCAACACCCTTTTCTTTCGCTTCGCTGTGGGAGAGTACACCCTTGTTAGTGGTCAAGATCAGAACACCAAAGTCCTGAGCAGGAAGGTATCTCGATTCGTATTCTTCTATACCGGTTCCTTTCACCGACCATCTTGGTTTTATCACCTTGCACTCGTTGATGTTCCCCTTCAAGGATATCTTGTACTTCCCTCCCTTGCCGTTATCTACGAATTCGAACCTTTCCAGATAGCCGTTTTCCTGCATGACACGGAGTACTCTACCTATAAGTTTAGATGCTGGGCTGACTTCGCACTCCAATTTGCCGTTTGTTTCGGCATTGTTTATGACTGACAGAGCATCATTCAGTGGATCATACTTCATGTCTTAACACCTCACGAATATTTCTTGAATCCCAAGTCCTCCGCTATCTCTCTGAAGCACTGCCTGCAGAGGTGGAGATCGTACTTCCTGATTATTCCTCTCTTTCGGCCGCATCTTCTACATCCTTTTTTACGACCGAAGTCCTTATCTGGCTTTAGTCCTTCCTCATCTTCTGATGTCATTCTATTACCTCCACGCTGAATGCCTTTTCAACAAATTCTAGGCCCTCTTCTTTGCTCAATCGGTGGGACTCGGGAACTTTTTTCTTCTTCTTCCGGCGGTTCTTTATCCTCCGCCCTTTCCTAGACAACTCCACCGAGATATTCATCCCGAAGACACCGATGTTGGGATCGTATTCCATCTCCTCGAAATCGGTATAATCGGAGATCCCAAAGGAGAAATTTCCCTGCTCGTCGAAGTTCTGCTCCAGTATCCTGTCTCCTTTAACCCAGAAAGCTTTCTTCAAGAACTTGTATGCATTTTCCCCTCGGAGCGTAACCTTACACCCTATGGGCTGACCTTCCCGGATACCGAATTCCGCGTTGGTGGTCTGAGCTATCGTATCTACTGGTTCCTGATCGGTGAGCATCTCTAGCACCTGCCGGGCCTTCCGGAGTTTCTCTCCTCCCTGGCCGACCCCGATGTTGACGACACATTTTGCTATCTGGGTCTTTCTCATGAAGTTATCATCGTTCATATGATTCCCACCTCGGGTATCTTGATCTCCGGTTTCTCCTTACCCACCACGAAGACGTTCTCCTCGACGGTGCTCATCCCCTCTTCGAAGTGGACCATATTCGACTGTGATCCCTTCACGACCTCGTATTCCTGGATCTTTCCGAGCTCACCGATATGCTTACCACCGATTACCAGGGCGAGCATATCTTCCTGGAACGGATAGGAATCCATGATGTTCTGAGAGGGAAGGTCTATCTTGAGAACATCCTTGGTCTTGTGGGCATTAGGCTCATCTAGATTTATGTTCCTGCCGTCATGGAGATTGTACTGAATAGTGCCTCCCTTGATTTCCTTTTTATCATCGATCCTGCACAACTTCCAGTTCTCATCACCTTCTTCTATTGGACCAAGATGAACACTACCGTGCTGATCGAATAATACTCTATAGCTCTCATCTACTCCGCTGATTGATAGGACGTCCATGAGACCTACAGGTAGGTTGGGCTGAGTCACCACCTTGCCATCGACCTTGACTTTTCTCTCTCCGATGGCTCTCTCCGCCTCCCTGCCCCTCTCTGCATATCCAAGGATATCTCTTATCAGGACCAGCAGTGGTACCCCTTTATCTTTGGAGTGGGGACCAGGGATCGCTTTGGCTGTCCATGCCCTCTCCTTCGTCGGGATACCCCAGCGTTCTGTCGGTGCCTCATAGCTCTTTTGATGTCGTTTCATTCTTCACCCTCCTCACTGATGTTTTCTACCTTTTCCTTCCTCCAAGGATCTGACAGATCAAGATCCACTATCCTGAGATTGGAGGGATGGATACCGTGGGGTTCCTTGGACTCGTCGGCTTTCTGAACCGTCACATCTTCGATATACACCTTCTCGCTCTTCCTATCGATCTGGGCAACGTTATCCACGTGTCCCTTGAAAGAACCCCTCATGACCTCCACTTCATCGCCCTCTCTCACGGGAAGACTCCTTGTACCATATCTTTCCTTGAGTTTATCTGAAAGGGTAGAGGACATGATCTTCCTCTTCCGGTGATGTGGGGCGTTCTCCCGTTTTTTCCTTTGTTTTCTAGCCTTTTCGCTCTCACTCATATCTTCTCACCTACATTATCATGGATGCCGTTGCGCCGACACGCGGCCATCTTTCGGCGGCCTCTCTAGCCACTGGACCTTTTATCTCGGAACCCTTTGTTTCTCCTTCCTCCGTGGTCAACACCACGGCGTTGTCTTCGAATTCGATCATCATCCCGTCGGTCCTTCGGATCGGTCTCTTCTGCCTAACGATGACGGCCCTGGTCAGTTCTCTTTTCATCTCTGGAGTCCCCTTGGTGACCGAAACGACTATCTGATCTCCTATACCCGCCTGTGGATATCTTCTGTGGACACCGTGATAATTGATCACCGAGACCACTCTCACTTCCTTAGCTCCAGTGTTATCGATACATTTCAGCGTGCTCCCCACCGGAAGACCTTTGGTCTGTCTACCTGCAACTCCCTTCATCATTTCACACCTCCTTCGATGACCACGTAGGAGATGCTCTTGCTTATCGATCTGCATTCCATTATCTTCACTTTCTCCCCCTCTTCGATGTCCATGCAGGGGGGCAGATGGGCAGAATAATCGCTGCTCCTTTTCTCGTATCTTTCATATTTAGGGATATAGTGGAAGTAGTTCTTTTTCACCACTACAGAACCATCCATCTTCACTGAATCTACCACCCCTCTGAGAACCTGCCCTCTCACAGGAAGCTCTCCATGGAAAGGGCAGTTTTTATCCTCACATGGTTCTTCGGGGGGATTAACATCAACTCCGATGTCTCTAGCTTCATTCTCAGCCATGAATATCATCAACCTAATCTTTTAGTCCGCTCTTCTGGACGGTGGATTAGTTTATCGCCTAAAACCTCAGCCTCATAATCGTCTCGTTCGACCTCGATAACGGTATCCTTTTTGGGGACCATCTTACCGTCTATGGTCAGGGTCTTCATGGTCTCGTCCTCGATGTTACCTTCTAGACCTACGTAACCCTGGTGCGGTGCTCTTTTCACGCGGCCGTGGGCACCGATCAATTCGTGTGTATAGATGCTCCCTGTAAGACTCTTCATCATATCTACCTTCTTTTTATCTGACTTCCACAGGAAATCCTTTGGATTCCAGATATTCCTTCACTTTCTCTATATGGTTACCCTGTAGCTCTATGT
>JAHENW010000098.1 GCA_018610025.1 Thermoplasmatota archaeon | reverse complement strand
GTCCACGCAGATACCGCATCCAGAACACAGCTCTTCCGATATCCTTATACCGTCCTCGGTCTTCACTATGGTTTCATCGCCGGTCCTGACCCTAGGGCAGTAATCGATGCACTCGTAACTGCATCTGTCTGGGCGGCATTTGTCTTCTTGAACGACTGCGATCCTCATCGGCTTTCGATTGTGGGGGTGGTATTTTAGATTGACGGAAATCGGACGAGAGCGTTTTCTCATCGCCAAGAAGACATAATCCTTAAATATACAACCCAAAATACTTCGGTGATGTTTCTGTCTCTCTCTCTGATTAACGGTATGACCCTTCCTCTGATAATAATAGCCGCAGGTTTCTTCGTCATCATATTATATCTTACATACAAGCACTCCAATCTGGGTGATAAAAAGCACCTGCGGGTCCGGGAGAGCGAGAGGCAGGAGGAGTACGAATGCCCACGTTGCGGAACCTTCGTTGACTCCGAAGCTCCGGAATGTCCCGAGTGTGGGGCGGAATTCGAGTTCGATATATTCACATGCCCGGTCTGCGCTACCACGGTGGACAAGGACGAAGAAGAGTGTCAAGAGTGTGGTGAGAAGTTTTATGTGGAAGAGAGGGACTACGAGTGTCCAGAGTGCGGTAAGCCCGTTGATGAATATGCCACGGAGTGTGAGGCATGCGGTGCTGAGTTCTGGAGTCCTGTCCAGAAGTCTTCCTCGGATATCGGTGAAGAAGAAGACAAGAAGCTCGACTCAGAACAGATAGATATCGTAGAGGATTGATTTTTTAATCTTTTTTACTCCAATCATCCCTTCCTTCTCTTATCCTAACGGCTATCCCCCTTTTCAAGTCACTCATCTCCTGGCTGTTCAAAAATGCCCTGCCTGCGGCGACTAAGTTATCATACTCATCGACCACCAGGACTTCATCCCCCGGCCTTATATTCTCATCGGCATCTATAACGAACTTGCAGAAAACGTTCTTGCCCTGGGAATTGAACTCGGCACTGTCTTCCGTCACCGTCACTCTCATCCGTGGGGGTTCCAACTCTTCTTTCAAGATCATCGCACCGGCCATCTTCAGGGTGAAAAGACCATCGTAGTGTCTCAGCGAGAGCACGTGCTTTCCGTCCAGCATCACGTTCTTGATCCTTCCCTTCCTGTTCTTCACGTACTCCGTTTTTCCCTGAACGAAAAGTTCACCGGCTCCCTTTCCGAACTGATAATCCGCGATGGTCTTCACCCTCATATCGTCCAGGCACATCCCGGCGTTTCCAGAAAACTCATCTAAAGTGTCAAGGTCATCGTATCTCACCATCTCGGATAAATCCTTCATTTCCTTGTATCTCTCCAATTCCTTTTTCCGCTCTTTTCCTTTTCTCTCGTCCAAGAAGACAGACTGGGGCACGGGATACGTTTCATCTAGTTCCAAGGGCACGGGGCCCAAGGGCGTCGAGAAAAGTATATTGGCTCCTGCCTCCTCTAATCGACTTAGCTCATCTCGTAGAGAGCGATTGTAGGGCTTATTCACCTCCTCGGCATCGAAGAGGATGGTGGGTGCTTCGAAAAGGGGCTCGTACTCCTCCATGACCCACTCCTTAAAACGCCTTATCAGCGGCCTTTTCAACGTACCTCTTCCGGTATAAAGAACGGCGCCGTGGCGGCTCCTCGGCTCGAAGCGTTCCAAGTATCGCCAGTGATCATATACTTCCTTTATCCCTGAAAGAAGATGGGGATGACTCCTGCATCTCCTTTCGGCCATCTCCCATACGCTTTCCTCTTTTACGGCCTGTTTGACCTTCTCTATCTCGTTGAAGCATACCCATAGGTTGTGCTCCGCCATGAGCTCAGTGCGCTCTCCCTCTTCCATCTCCCTCAGTTCAGCCGGCTCGTGCTCCATACAGGTGGGGCAGTGGCATCCGAAGTGTTCTATCTCTCTAAGTTTCTTCGTTCCGTCGGGGTACATCAAGTCCCCACGCCTGGCATATTTTATGTAAGAGCTGGAGTCGAAAAGGTCAACCCCCAGAAGAACCGCTAGAGGATACACCATAGGATGGCCAGCGCCGAAGAGGTGGACCGGGCCCTTGGCTCCCAAGCCCTTCTTTGACGATAGTATGATGTTTACCAGATCTGAGAAGCGGTAGTTTTCAAGTAAAGGTACAACGCCGCCGATGGGATAGACTCCTTCAAAACGCTTCATCTCTTTCCCGGCCCTTTCCCGCAGTTCCGGAAAAACGGATCCCTGGACCGGTAGTGCTATATGACCTTTCTCGTCCTCGTATTCCTCCACCGCATACCTTGCTCTCTCCATCGTTTTCCTCACCTTTTCCTCTGCTACCTCCCTCTCATCGTCGGGCTCGGTGAACTCGTCGAGGATGGTCGAAACGTCGGAGTCCATCCTCTTCTGAAATCCTATTATCTCTTGATGGTCAACGTCCACATCCCCGTACACGTGCGCCTGGAACGTACCGGAGTCCGTCATGATGGGAAAGTCAAAATCCAGTAATGAATGCAGGCCTTCTTCCAATGCCTTTTTCCTGAGTTCCTCGGTCTGGTATATGACGTAAGAGTTAGTTATCAATATCTGGGCGCCGAAGGTTTCTTTCATCCTTCTGGGAGATACCGTCATCTTATTGGGATTCACCACCGGCATGATGGCCGGGGTCTCCACTGTACCGTGCTCGGTCTCGAACTCCCCGATACGGGCCAACCCGTCCCTTTCCTTTATCTCGAACATCTCAACTCATCCTTCCCAAAGAGGTGACATCTCTCTCAGGTTCTCAACGACTTCCGGTATCGCCTCTAGAGCTTTATCGATATCCTCCCGGGAGTTGTATTTTCCCAGAGTCAAACGAAGTGAGCCGTGGGCCTCCCTCTCTTTCAATCCCAGGGCGAGTAGGACCCTGGACGCCTCCAGTTTGGTGGACGAGCAGGCCGAACCGGTGGATGCCCCTATTCCCCTGGAATCCAGGTGAAGGACCAATGCCTCGCCCTCCACGGCCTTGAAGGAGAAATTCGCGTTGTTGGGCAGCCTCTTCTCTTCATGACCGTTGAGATATGATTCTTCGATATTTGAAAGCACGCCGTCT
>JAHENW010000097.1 GCA_018610025.1 Thermoplasmatota archaeon | reverse complement strand
TATCGTGCCGTGAGACCTATCACCACCAACTGAGTCTTGTCACCGAACTCGGCTATGAGTGCGAGGAAAAAAGAGGTCTGGAAAACCTTGTCCTTCTCGACCTCCTCTTCATCTTCTTTCTCTTCAGAATAGAGCGAGTACAGCCCGAAGATGATGAAGATCAATGCCGCTATGAGTCTTACATAGAAAAGGGCGATGATATTGTAGAGGACCACACCGACTCCAACCCCTATCAGCGTCACCAGCCCCATCCCCAAGAATATACCCCAAAACACAGGTTTATAGTGGTATTTCGATGCCAGAGAGATGGTCATCAGCTGTGTCTTGTCGCCCAGCTCTGCACCAGCCACTATCGCGAATGATATACCGACCAACAGGAGCAGATCCATGGATGTTCAGCAATGCGATTCACCTTAATAGTTTTCGGGAGTTAAAACTTTCAAACCAGTTTATAGCCCACGTAGTAGAAGACGGCCAGTGTTATCGCTCCCCTTATCCCGCCAGCGATGGTGTTTATCACCACGAACCAACCCTTCTCCATGCCTTTACCCTCTTCTTCAGGATTCAGTAGGGAGAAGAGGTAAAGGGATATAGAGTCGATCATCAGAGGTATACTCAATATTATCAGGAGGCCGTAGTATCCATAGTTCTTCACGAACCATTCGCAGTATTCTATTATCTTTTTTGTAATTCTCCCTCCCAAGGAGAAGTTCTTCATCTTCATCCTAGCTTTCGTCCCTACCTGGAAGACGAAGAAGGCGCCCACTCCCTTCCCCATGGCCAGGATGAGTACTTTCCAGAACCAATGCACATAGGGGTTGAAGAGACCTATCTCCACGGGTATGGGAAGCACCACCGCCGCTAGGACTGCGTAGATAAAAAATATGGTCGAGTAGATGAGGGGATTCTCAAAGGCGCCTACAAGAATTGCTATGAGGTCCATCTTCTTTCAGTTGTATAACAGAAGAGATAAAATAATTTTTGTTCGAAATGAACTGAAAGGATTACCTTTATAACCCTCTGTTTTTATCTTCTTCCGGTGTTTCGTTGAGAGTTCTGATAACCTTGGCTCATCCGGCCCACGTTCATTTCTTCAAGAACTTCGTCGACGAGATGAGGGACCTCGGTCACGAGTTCAAACTGATGGTCAAGAAGAGGGAGAACACCACCCGCCTCCTGGACTTACTGGGATACGATTACGAGGTCTTTGGAAAAACGTATTCCGGGACCCCTTCCAAGGCGTGGGGCGTGGTAAGGAACGACCTTTCCTTGGTGAGGAGTGCCAAAAAATTCGACCCCGATTTCACGGCGTCCATCGGAGGACTGTATTCCTGCCACGCGGGAGCGATGAGAGGAGTTCCCACCATCGATTTCATGGACACCGAGTCCGCCACATTCACAAATTATCTGACCTTCCCCTTCGCTACGGTGGTCGCCACCCCGGACTGCTATCGGCAGGATGTACCGAGTAAGAAACATCTGACCTATAAGGGCTATCACGAACTGGCGTATCTCCATCCAGACCGTTTCGACCCGAAGAAAAAATACGTGGAAGAAGCAGGACTCGAACCGGGTGAGTACTCCGTGGTCAGATTCTCGTCTCAGGATGCCCGGCATCAGGAGGACGAGGTCAGGCTCCAGAGGAAAGAGAAGATAGACCTGGTGAGAAACCTGAGTGATTATGGCCCGGTGCTCGTAGATTCTGAAGAACCGCTGCCCGGGCCGATACAAGAACACAGGATGGATATACGAGAAGACCGCTTTCATCACATACTGGCTCATGCATCACTCTACGTTGGCCAGGGAGCTACTACCGCCTCGGAGGCTGGAGTTCTAGGCGTACCGTGGATATTCATCTCCAATTCCCACCGCTGTTATCTTGAGGACCAGGAGGTGCATTATCATCTGGGGGTGAAGGTGGAGAGTGAAAAGAGAGCCAGGGACATGGTAGAGGTGATACTGGAGGGACAATGGGATTTTGAAGGGGCAAGAAAGCGGTTGCTAGAGGACAAGATAGACGTCACCGAGTGGATGGTTCGACTTGCGGAATTTTATAAATAACCTCCTTCATATCGACACCGTGGTCCCGTGAAAGAATACATAAAGGCTGCACGGAACACCGGCTGGCTTTTGATAGCCTCTTTCTTCTCCAGGATATTGACAGCCGTCTTCATAATACTTCTAGCCAATTATCTGCTTCCCGAAGCCTTTGGACTCTACAACTTCGCCATGGCAGTGGGCTTCATAGTGGCCGCCGGGACTGATCTGGGTTTCGACGCCTTAGCTGTCAGGGAGATCTCCAAGGACATCTCAAAAACGCCCAGGATGACCTCCGATCTCTTAGTTCTGAGAACGCTGTTGGGCATCGGCTGTCTTATCTTCTTGCTCCTCCTTTATCACATGTTCATCACCCGCTTCCGCACCGGATTGGACCTGCTCATTTTACTCACGGTCGGTGGGATGCTGATCGTTGAAAGGATATCAGGCACGTTCCTAGCCGTCTTCCAGGCTCATCAGAGGATGGAACTCCAGGCCGTGGTTTCGATCATCTGGAAGGTACTTTATTTGACACTGGGTATTTTGGGGATACTCCTGGGCTTTGACCTTTTGTACATCCTGCTTCTGCTCCTCGTTTCCTATCTGTCGAGGCTGGTGTTTTCATTCATCTTCTATCGCTCTTTTTTGGGTGAAAGATTCAAGGTCCCGAAAACCTCTGACTTCCCTTCCCTTTTATCAAACGTCTCGCCCTTCACCCTCTTCACCGTCCTGAACATGGTCTATGGGCACCTGATCATCATCCTGCTAGCTCTACTGCTGGGCGCCTATTCTACCGGCGTGTACAGCGCCAGCTGGAAGATCATCGTCTTCTTAGGCGTCATCCCACATGCCTTCGGCCGTGCCCTCTACCCACTCTTCTCCCGCCAGTTTTCCTCAGAAAAGAAAGCACTCTCTAAGACGTACAAGCACTCCATCCACTACCTCCTTATAATCTCATTACCCCTCACCCTAGGCCTCTATGTCAGCGCACCTGATATCTTGTCCTTCATCTTTAGAGCACAGTACTCCCCGACAACGGAGGTCTTCCGCACCCTAGTCTGGATATTACCTTTCCTCTTCATGAACGGCAGCCTCAGGATGGTGCTGTGGTCCAGCGAGCAGACCGTTGCCTCGTCGAAGAACATAGGTATCGCCGCGCTGGTACTGGCAGCCCTCGGTGCCGCTCTGATACCTTTCATAGGCGTAGAAGGGGCCGCCATGGCGGTGGTCATAGCCGAGATAGTTCACTTCCTGGCCAACTATCATGTGGTGACCGCGAAATACGGCCCAGTAAAGCTCTCTGATCTCTGGAAGCCGTACCTCTCCAGTGTCGTCATGGCAGTATTCTTGTACCTCTCCCGTCACATCACCGAAATATACTGGGTCCTTTGGAGTATACCTCTCGGCATAGTGATATACTTCGCCTTCCTCTTCCTCATCGGTGGCGCACAGATGAAGGATGTACGGTTGATAAAGCGGGTGATGAGGCGCGGTGAGTTATGATTTAAAAAATCTGCAAAACCATTTAATAGGGACGGATTACGTTGTTTATAAAGATGGAAAGGAAGGTCGTTCTCCTGGTAGCGTCGGCTCTAATCATCTCTTCGATGACCATAGCTGTATCGCCGGATGGAGGAGGGCCGACCCTCCAGAGCTCCTCCTATTCTTCTTCTAAAGACGTGATCTATGTAAAAGAGAACGAGACCTTACAGTCGGTGGCCAGTGATATAAACGACCCCTCGGTAATCGAATATCACTCCGGTAACAACACAGCCGTATGCTACTCTAACATGACCATCGAGGGTAGATTGAACATAACTAACGAGACGCTGATGGTGGGAAATCACAGAACGATAAAAATAAACTCCACCGGAACACTGAACATCCACAATTCTTCGGTAAAGGGCATACCGAAGGAGAAGTACTGGTGGGAGAGCGAGAACCGATACTCAATGATCAAAGAGGAACTGGGTAGATTCAATACTACAGAGAGCATCATCTCTGATACTGGATGGTCGAACGATCCCGGAGAAAGGGGCGTTGATATATACGGTGAGGATGTGAACATCCTGAACACGGTGTTTACCGGCGGGAGGAACGGTTTGGTATTCGATTGGACCTGCGATTTAAGCGGTAACTTGATCGAGAACATAACCATAAAGAACATGGGAGAAAACGGTATCCTATCTCTCAATGGACCCAATCATGCACTCATCGCCAACTC
>JAHENW010000096.1 GCA_018610025.1 Thermoplasmatota archaeon | reverse complement strand
TCTACATCCAGAAGCTCCAGCGCTGTAGGAGCGATGTCCAGATGGCTCACCGGCTGTTCGCTCTCTTCACCCTCTCCTGACACATACAGCGGCACGTGGATGTTCTCTTCATAGAGGCGACCTGGATGTGCCAAGAAACCGTGTTCCCGGAAACCCTCTCCATGGTCGGAAGTGAAGATCACTGGCGAACCCTCTGGAAGCGGGGAAACGAAGTCCGTGATCATATCATCCAGGTGCCGGATACACGCATCGTAGAGGTCAACGAGTTTCTTCACATCTTCATCCTTTATATCCGGTCCTCCCCCCCGATCCAGCGACCTGCCCAACATCAATTTCTTGAAGTGTCCCACCTTCTGGGCCCCCACCTTTGATACGTACCCTTTAGGCGGCAGATAGGGCATATGAGGCTCCATGTAGTGATTCCACAGGAAAAAAGGTCCGTCTACGGAAGAGATCCAGTCCAGGGAGTCCTGGTTTATCTGCTCACCGCTGGTGAAGGGTGGTTTACCCCTAGCCATCTCGAATATCCTCTTCAATCTGGTGAGCAGACCGGCGTTGACCGTTGACTCAGTGATCAGATAGTCCTCGAAATGATCGAACCCCTCGTCGAAGCCGTAGAACGAGGAGATGAAAGGATTGGAATGGAACGTCGCTGAATTGACCTGATCCGAGAGAACCTGGGTGATCAACAACCTTTCATCCGAGAGCCGGTTATCCGTACCTTCTTGAAAGCTGGAGTAGTAATCAGAGGAGAGCAGGGCGGGGAATGACGTAGAGGTATCTGGACCCGCGGAGACCGCGTTGACGAACGAGCGGTTCCTCTGTGCGAAGCGATCCAGGAACGGAGTGGTATCCCTCTGGTAACCGAAGTATCCCATGTGATCGGCCCTCAGGGAATCCACCGTGATCAGGACCACACCTTCAACGGACGAGGACATCAAAGGGTCAAATCAGCACTTTTAAAAAAAACTTTCCGGTCCTGCCGGAAGAGTAAAAAACCTCGATCACATCTAGATGAGCGAGGACCATGGCCTCCGATCTGACCTTGCAGAGAGTGCAGCCGAGTGACAGGGAAGAGGTATACGAGCTGTCTAGGGACATCTGGGAGGGTCACGACTATGTTCCAGATATGTTCGACGAGTGGGTCGATGAGGAAGGCTTCTACAAGGGTGTCATCGACGACAGGATAATAGGACTGAGTAAGTATACCCGTCAATACGACGATGTGATCTGGTTGGAGGGTTTCAGGATACATCCGGACCACCAGGGGGAGGGTTACGGAAGAGAGATGATGGAGAAGTTTATTGAGATGGTTAAAGAATTGGATGGGAAGAGTTTGAAATTTATGACGGCCAAGGTGAACGAACCGATCCTATACATGGCTGAAGACGTGGGTTTCGATCTGATCCAGAGGTACAAGTATTACGTGCTAGAGGATACAGATCTGGAGGGATTCGAAGGTGTAGATATCGATATGAGCGGGGTGGAGAGGGTGATGAAGGAAGAAGTGATCGATCTGGTTAAAACTTCTCCGGAATATGAGGAGAATAAAAAACAGTATCTTGCTCACTGGACGGCTTACAATATGAAAAACGAACTGATCAGTAGAGAGATGGAGGCGGGTAGATGCTATTTCATGGGAGATGACGATGTCTATAGTATCATATTCCTTTATCCCTATGACCCCTATGAAGCCTTGAGCGTACCCTTCGTGGCCGGTGAGGAGAAGGAGAAGCTCATGAGGTTCGGTGCTCAGCTCGCTGTAAAAAGGGATTATTCAAGATTCGCTATCAAGACCGCCTCTAGCTCCGTCATCCAGGTGTGTGAAGAGATAGGTATGGAACTCTCTCACGTAGAAGAAGCGGTGTTGTACGAGATGGAACTTTAAAAAATTATTTAATCATGTTGAAAGATAAAGGGGGCGAATGGTAGGGAACGTAGGAGTAGCGCTGCTTTTGACCTTAGTGGCCGGCCTTTCCACGGGCGTTGGAGGGGCGATAGCCTACTTCATCAGAAAACCCAAGAGGAGCTATCTCTCTTTTTCTCTAGGACTATCTGCGGGTGTGATGGTATACATATCCTTCATGAACCTGCTGGCGGGTTCCATAGAATCGATCGGTGAGAGTTCGGCTCTACTCTCCTTCTTCCTGGGGGTCGTAGTGATAGCGCTGATCGATCTACTTGTACCTGAGCAGGAAAACCCCCACGAATACAAATCCGAAGATAGCGATATAGATACATCCCTATTGCATACTGGAACCTTTACAGCTTTCGCGATAGCCATCCACAACTTTCCAGAAGGGATGGCAACCTTCGGAACAGCCCTGGCCGATGTCAGACTCGGGGCTATCATCGCGGTCGCGATAGCCATCCATAATATACCCGAGGGCATCTCCGTTTCCATACCGTTCTATTACAGCACTGGTGACAGAAAAAAGGCCTTCTTTTACTCGCTCCTCTCCGGTCTTGCCGAACCAGCTGGCGCTCTGATGAGTTTCCTGATATTGATGCCTTACCTGACTGACACCGTACTGTCCAGGTTATTGGCCTTCGTTGCAGGTATAATGATCTACATCTCCTTCGATGAACTATTACCTTTAGCGCACGATTACGGAAAAAGGCACTTGGTGATAATCGGTCTCTTCTTAGGGATGCTCATCATGGCCCTGAGCTTGATGCTCCTCTGAGTCGCCGTCGAGTCGGTCTAAAATAGACTCTATCTCCTCCTGAGCCTTTGGTATGGGTTGATTGGTGTCTATAATATGCCAGTCCTCGATCATGTTTAGTGCCTTCTCCCTCACCTTTCTCAAGAACTGAAGGTTCTCGAACATCTCTTTTTTCCTCCTCTCTTCTACTCTCTTCAATGCCCTTTTCGGGTGGACATCCAAGAAGAACATATAGTCGGTGGTGGGTAGTACTGAAGAAAGGATCTCATAGACGGGTTTATGAAAAGGCCTGGGCAGGTATGCCATTCCACAGAGATAACGTACGAAGATAAGGGTGTCCACCTCGCCGTAGTGGT
>JAHENW010000095.1 GCA_018610025.1 Thermoplasmatota archaeon | reverse complement strand
GTAGAGAGGGACTAAGGTACGCCGCATCTAAAGGCATGGGCGTCGTCATAATGGAGCCCCTCAGGGGAGGAAAACTGGCCAAGGAACCACCGAAAGCGATAAAAGAGATATGGGGTAAGGCGGACGTTGACTGGCCAGCGGTAGAATGGGCCTTCAGATGGCTGTGGAATCAGCCGGAGGTCTCACTGGTACTCAGCGGTATGAGCGCTCTAGATCAAGTGAAACAGAACGTGAAGATCGCCGACAGGTCAGGTGTCGAAGACCTTTCTGTCCGTAAGTTGGACATCGTCGACGAAGTGGCGGAGAAGTACAGGGAACTATCACCAGTAGAATGTACTGGCTGCAACTACTGCATGCCGTGCCCCAACGACGTAGTGATCACACACAATTTCACACTGTACAACCAGGCGGAGATATACGACGAGTTCCAAGAGAACCAGGAGAAGTACTTGAACATGGACGAAGAGAAGAGGGCTAGGGCCTGCATCAGATGCGGCCAGTGCGAAGAAGCGTGTCCACAGAACCTGCCCATAATGAACCTGTTAGAGGAGACGGCTGACTACTTCGAAGAGGAAGAAGTAAAAGAGTGACAAAAAGGGTTTAGCTCATACGTCCACATCTATGTCTAGTTCTTCTACCAGTTCTTTGTATCTGTTCCTCACCGTAACTTCAGTAACGGCGGCGACATCGGCCACTTCTCTCTGTGTTCTCCTTTGATTCTCCTTTATAGAGGCGATGTAGATCGAAGCCGCTGCAAGCCCCGTCGGGCCCTTTCCGGATATCAATTCCTGGTCCTCGGCATCCTTTATTATATCTTCCGCCTGACTCTGAACTTTTCCGTCAAGACCCAGCTCGCTGCAGAACCTGCCGAGGTACTCTTGAGGCCTAGTGGGCTTCAGTTTTAGGGTCAATTCCCTGCTCAGGAACCTGTACGTCCTGCCTATCTCTTTTCTATCAGATGAGGTCGCCTCGGCGATCTCGTCCAGAGTCCTGGGAACCCCGGCCTTCCTGCACGCGGCGTAGAGTGAGGCAGCCACGACACTGTTTATACTCCTGCCCCGTATGAGGTTCTTCTTGACCGCCTTTCTGTAAAGCAGAGCGGCCGTTTCCCGTATGTTCTTCGGCAAGCCCATCTTTGAGGCCATCCTGTCCATCTCGGTGAGGGCATAGGCAAGGTTTCTCTCCGTAGCGTCTGAAACCCTTATCCTCCGCTGCCATTTTCTCAGCCTGTATATCTGTGCCTTCTTCTTGCTGGGTATCGATTTGCCGTAGGAATCCTTGTTTGACTGGTCTATACCAGTTGATAATCCCTTGTCATGGACCATCTGAGTCATGGGAGCCCCGGTTCTGGCCCTCTTTTCCTCCTGCTTCATATCAAAGGCCCGCCATTCTGGACCCTCGTCTATATATTGATTATCTATGACCAGACCACAATCCTCGCAGATCAATTCACCTCTATCATAATCCTGGGCGAGATGCCTGCTCTCGCATTCTGGGCATTCGGTTATGCTATCGAGTGTGTCCTCTCTCTTTCTTTCTTCAAAAGCGGGCTCTTCGGATTCTTCATTCATCTTTTTCCTCCAGATATATCTTCTTATCGGACAGGAAGCGCTTTCTATCCATCCCTCTAGAGGTATCGATCTCGAGATACGGTTTATCCACTGGGCCGAACTTCCAGGTTACCTCACCCACTTTAACATTTTTATTGTCCTTCACTACGTCACCTACACTCACTTGGTCGTCGAAGCGGGCTATTATATTACCCCGGCTGGATACCCTTTCGATCCTTCCTTCTATCCTCAACTCTATGTCCTCCAAGGGACTTTTTTAGATGTCTGATTGAAAAGTATTAAAGGGAAGATTATAACACATATATAAACTTTACGTAAATTTTTATAATTATAACCCTATTGTGAGACAATTATTTATAGGAGAGTAGGTACGTACAAAAGGGGATTTCCTATCAAAAAGGAAAGAACGAAGCCAACACACATGGGTAGTATGAAGGGGAGTTTAGGAGTCACCCATGCGTATTCTCTATCCCTTCTTCTCAGTGATTTTAGAGCCTTCTCCTCGTCCATCCTCGGGATCATCTGGAATATATGTTCGTCATCCTCGTAGTATTCCATTGGCCATACGAATGAATCCTCTATCTCATCCACCTTTTTCCTGTACCCAAAAAATATCTGGGGAAGATCGAGATCTCTTTTTATTATATTTAGAAAAAGGTATGACAGAGGTAGAGCCAGCAGGATGAGAGATGAATTCAGGAGGACGACCAGGGTGAAAGGGAAAAGGTATTCCATGAAGTAGATGAGCATATCACTTCCGGCCATATGGGTGAAGCCTGGGATCTGAGGGTAGAAAGGTAGTAGTATCCCCAGGACCATCATAGCCTTGGCATCGGCTCCGCCGTACAACACCCTAAAATAGTAAAAAAGAAACGCGAGTAGAATGATGACCGGGATGGTGGTGAGGGACCAGAATAAGCGATGGCCCCCTATCGTGTTCAGCTGATAGATATAAGTGACCAGGGGAAGGATAAGCCAGCCCACCACCAGGAAGTTGACCTCACCGTCAGAATAGATGGCAGGTCTCTCGACGAATGCCTCACCGCAGAGCACCGCGATGGGGATGAATATAAGGTAGTACTGCCAGGGAACGCCCAGGAGAAAGAGTTGAACGGCCAATATCGAAGACGCGACCCCACCCATGATGATCCAAAGTTCATTTGGAACCCTTCTGGTCTTGATATCCATCAGGGCTGCCACGAACAGGAAAGAGAAACCTGCCACGAACCTAGCTAGAGAGAAGTACCACATGGTCTATCCCTTCTTGATCACTTCCTTTTCAGTATCACAAAGCTCAAACTAGAGCCTTTCTAAATCTCCAGTTCCTCGCCTTCTTTGGGCATATAGACATCGAATTCAGACAGATCCTCGGCCACGGCTTCCCTGTTATCTCCATGCATGAGCACCACTTTCTCCGGATCACATCCTTTAGTGAATTCGATGAGCTGTTCGTGTCCCGCATGGGCTGAAAAGTCATATCTCTCGACCTCACATTCCACCGGCATGGTTGCACCTTTGTCACGGATCATGCCGTTCTCCAGAAGCCTGTGACCGTTGGTTCCCTCCACCTGGTAACCGGTCAGGAGGATGGAACTTTTGGGATCCTTTCTATTGTTCATGATGAAGTCCAAAACGGGCCCCCCTTCCAACATGCCGCTGGTGGTCACTATCACTTCGCCCTTCATGGCC
>JAHENW010000094.1 GCA_018610025.1 Thermoplasmatota archaeon | reverse complement strand
TCTGGTTAACAGGCACATGAAGAGCACGGCCAAATAAGGTGCCGCTATTATGGAATATCCAGGCATGCCCAGTGCCCGGTACAACCTGTTATGCTTGAAGGGGGTGGCGAAGAAGAACCAGTACGAGACAGTGAGGGTGGAGAAGAACAGATAGAACATCAAACGGTATCTGTCCCGTTTCACCCCTTCCCTCCTTGCGAGGTTAGAGAAGTAAAGTCCGCCTATGAGGAACAGTAAAAGGAAGAATGACGAGAAGTGATGGGTGACCACCAGGGCAAGGGAAGCAGGTATCATAAGCCAGAACATCTTTTTATTCTCTCGTGAAAGCATGATCAAGGAGACTAGTATCAGTAACATAAGAAAAAAGCCTATAGTCTCGGGTTTGGGCTGTGAATAACTATAAACAAAGGGCGCAAGAACGCTCAAAAAAGCACTGGAAAGGATGGCCGGCTTCCAGTGATCGGTGATATGGTATGATAGAACGAATACCAAGAGAGGTACAAAGGAAGAGATCAGGGCCGGGATGAATACTGTAGACCTTATGATATCCACCCCGGATATAGAATGTAATGTCCCGCCCATGATGAACATCCCCGGGAAGTAGGGATAAGCCTGCCCCCATCCGTCGATGCTCAGATACCATCCACCGTGGGCCATCCACTTCTGAGTGTAGTAGATGTACTCCCCACAGTCGGCCCCCCAAAGCGTGAAGGAGAAGAGGGGGGTGATCCTCATGAGGATGGAGATGAGGGTTATAGCTATCAGGGATGACCATACAGTCCTCTTCATCGTTCCCTAATAAATTCAACGAGGTTTATTCTTTTTGTTTCCTTCCCTAACTCTCCTTAACTCTCATCATATCAAAAAATTATAATTAGATAGTAACGAGTGAAGGACATATGAACCGCTACTCTAGACATACCGTTCTACCGGCCATAGGCCAGAAGGGACAGGAGAAGATCAAGGATGGTACAGTAGCCATTGTTGGTCTTGGAGGGCTAGGCTCGACCATGTCCGACGCACTGGTGAGATGCGGTGTGGGCACGGTCATCATCATGGATGACGATACGGTGGAGATGTCTAACCTACAGCGCCAGAACCTTTACGATGAAAAAGATGTCGGAGAAAAGAAGGCAGAGGTGGCCCAGAGAAGACTGGAAGATATAAATTCAAACGTAAAGATAGTGACTGAATTCCTCCGTTTGAAACCGAAGAACGCTGTCGATAGCCTGAAAAGGGCGGATATAGTCCTCGATGCCACGGACAATATCCAGACCCGGTTCGTCATCAATGATGCCTGCGTCAAGTTGGATAAACCATGGATATATACCGCCGTCCTGCAGACCTATGGCATGTCCCTGAACATAATACCTGGCGAGGGACCCTGTCTCAGGTGTTTCCTCTCTGAGGTTCCGGACCCCGATTCTATGGAATCGTGCGAGAGTGCCGGCATCCTCTTCTCCCTGCCCAAGGTGATGGGCGAGATCGCGGCGACCGAAGCGGTCAAATATATCACAGGAAATAACATGCGGGAAGAGATGCTCACTATAGACTTTTGGGAGAACGAATACGATCTTACTGAAGTGGCGAGAGACGAGGACTGTAAGACATGTCAGGAGAGAGAATTCGAATTCTTGGCCTGAAGAGAAACAGGGATATACAATAAACCTTTTTGTCGGCGAGGAAAAAGGGAGAACAAACAAAAAGCTTATAACTGTATTCTTTTTTGAAGTGGGAGATAACAAAATGACAGAGGAACATACCCGATTTGAGAAAGCGAGGATCATCGGTGCGAGGTCTCTCCAGCTGTCCATGGGCGCGCCTCCATTGATCGAGATGTCCGAAGATATACTGGACCCAGTGGACGTGGCAATAAAGGAATACGAAAAGGGTGTGATCCCCATATCCGTTATCAGGGAGAATTAACAATGGCAGAAGCAGAGGAAAGTCAGATAGAGGACGAAGAGGACAAGTTGATCCCAGAGGATACCTACCTGACCTCAGGTGTTCACATCGGTACCCAGCAGAAAAGTGCAGACATGGAACCGTTCATATTCAAGGTAAGGGACGACGGCTTGTACGTTCTAGATATAGATAAAGCGGACAACCGTATATCTACCACCGCCAATTTCCTATCTCAATACCCGCCGGAAAGGATCTTACTCGTCTCTGCGAGGCAGTACGGCAAAAAACCAATCGAGCGGTTCTCAGACATCATGGGGACGATGTCCCTGGCAGGAAGGTTCATTCCGGGAACACTCACCAATCCATCCCTTGATAACTTCATCGAACCAGAGGTAATCGTGGTAGTGGACCCCGCCGCGGATAGACAGGCGGTGAAGGAGTCCGTTAATGTGGGTATACCGATAGTTGGACTCGTAGATACCAATAATACCCTGGATAACGTAGACCTGGCCATACCGACGAACAATAAAGGTAGAAAGGCACTGGCCCTGGTATTCTGGCTCATCGCTAGAGAGATGAAGCTGATAAACGAGGACATAGAGAACAGGGATGAATTCGATTACGAGGTAGAAGACTTTGAGCAGGAAATTTAGTTCCGTGTCAGTACAGTCTCACAGTCTCTAGATTTTTCGGAGCCCAGGTCTCCATACCATATTTCTTATAGATAGTACTGGCTAGATTTGTACACTTACCTTCCTCACCGTGGCTCACGATGACCCTTTCTGGGTTGGGGTTCATGTTGCTGACGTAGTGTAGAAGCTGAATCCTGTCGCTGTGACCTGAGAACCCTTCACAGGTATGTACTTTCATATTCACGTCGATATCTATAGTATCACCGTTATCGTTCATGGTCAATTTATCATACCCCTTCTGTATCTTGTCTCCGATGGTGCCCTCGGCCTGATAGCCAACGAAAACGATGGACGAATCGGGATCGTCTCCCCACGTTTTGAAGTATTCGAGTACCGGTCCGCCGTTCATCATCCCGGCAGTTGCCAGCACTATCGACGGTTCCGAACTGTCACAGATATCCTTCCTTTTGTCCATGCTACCCACCTGTTGGAATATATCTGAGAGGAAGGGATTCGAGTCTTCCTGGAATATCTTCTTCTTCAGTTTATTGTTCAAAAATTCTGGATAGGCCGTATGTATCGCTGTAGCTTCCCATATCATTCCATCGAGCCAAACCTTTCTCTCGGGGATATCTCCTTCCCTCATGGCCTCCTCTATCACCAACATGACCTCCTGTGACCTACCTACCGCGAAGACGGGTATCAATACCTTCCCTTTACTGTCCTTGAGGTTCTGTATAAGTATATCTTTGAGCTGTTCTACCGCATCTCTTCGACTGGGCTGGAGGTCGTGATAGCCCCCATAGGTGGACTCCATCACCACGGTTTCGGCCCTGGGGAATTTATTGACGGCCTGATTGAACAACCAGGTCTTGTCGAACTTTATATCGCCGGTGAAGACCACGTTGTAATCCCCGTCCCCTATATGCATATGGGCCACTGATGAACCCAAGATATGGCCTGCATTGTGCAGGGTCAGCCGTATATCAGGAGCGATGTCCGTTGTTTCCCCGTACTCGAGAGGTATGGTTCTCATTATGGCCTCCCGGATATGATTGGACTTATAGGGACGCTCTCTGGCCTCTCCTGCCGCGACCTTGATATAATCCAGTTGGAGTAGGGCTGCAAGGTCGCGGGTGGGCGGTGTACAGTAAACCGGTCCTTCAAAACCGTACTTATATAAAGCCGGTATTAGACCGCTGTGGTCCAGGTGTGCGTGGGTAAGCACTATGCCGTCTATTTCATCCAACGGTAAAAGTTCAGGTGCATTGAAAAATGGCGTTCCGTCATCTAGAGAGGAAACATCTACGCCACAATCTACTAATATCTTGCTGTCCCGCGTGTGCAGAAGATGAGCACTTCTTCCCACCTCCCTGTATCCACCTAGGGCGGTGACCCTCGCGAACTTTTCTCCCTCCCTGGTATCTCTGTTTATCTTCCTACCCAATTTCTTCAGAAATTTCTTTCTCTCACTCCTCACCGTCCTGAGATAGCTCCTTACATCCTTGATGGTCTTCGAAGGTATAGGCGGGGCTCTGACCACTTCTGGTGCCCATCCCGTTTCCCTCTTTATCTCGTTCAATATCTTTCCCTGCTTTCCGATAGCCAATCCTGGAGCCTTTGCCTCTATATTGACCTCGCCGGTATCGTCTCTGAAATACATGTCTTTGATATCAGCTTCTTCAGGCACTATCTCCCGGATCTTTTCCTCCGCCTTCTTGGGATCATCCAACAGCGATGGGTCTGGTCTTATGGATACCCGCCTTTTGAGTTTCTCCGCTAACTTCTTCACTATCTGCGAATCTTCTGTGAAGGCGTCAAGGTCTCTGGTGTAGATGACTATGACAGAACCTTCGAACTCTATATCCGTGATCTGTGCAGTGGTGGGTAAGACCTCATCCACGGCTTTCTTCGCCTTGTTTAAAACGTCTTCTACGCTCATAAAAGTCACTTTTGTGTTGATTGAATATTATCTCCAGATTTTACCAATTATGCAATATATGGAATATAAAGGGTTTTAAAGGTCTGGGAGATGAGATTTCTCTTCCCGTATCTTCGAGATCCTCTCATCGATCTCCTCATCCTCTATGGTCTCGAATCCCTCCTTCGTAACCTCCCCTATCAAGATGCCGTCTCCTGAAGCCGAGTCTCTACTGCTGGAGATCAACAATGAGAGTATGGACAGATCGATAGCCTCGTCCATAGATATGTCCTCTTCATAGTGGTCTTCCAGCACCCCGTAAACGAACTGGGAGCCGGAACCCTCGGCTACATAATCGTCGGCTATAGCCCCTCCTGCAAGGTCTAAAGAGTACACGTGTCCTCCGTCATCATCGACTCCGCCGAGTACCAGACCGACGAAGTAAGGTAGCATCCTTCGGCCGATGAGCATATTGGATAGGAGAGTAGATGCGGCCTTCACCGTCATCTTCTTGTCCCTTTTAAGCTGGTACAATTCGATCTCCGAGCTAAGATACCGGGCCAAAGCCTGTCCATCGGCAACAAGGCCCGAGATCGCTAGTCCTATATTGTCTCCCACCTGGAACAGTTTTTTGGTGTCCTTATGAGAGATCATGTGTCCCTTTGTGGCTCTTTTCTCTGAAGCCATGACTACACCTTCGTTGGATACTAGTCCCAGTATGGTTGTTCCTTTCTTTGTCTCTTCATTCATATTTTCACGCTCAGTCCCATTAATTAGTCCCATTTATATATCATATCTCTAAAGCAGTGTGTTTTAAATCTCAATATAGCTGCTTAAAACTACTCACCCGAATGTAAGATACCACTCGTATTTATGTGTTTTCATTTCTTGGCTCGAGGATGTCAACTTAAGAATTAAAAAGAAAGCATCCCATCCGTTTTTAGGATGGTAAAATGGATGGGATGCTCTCCAACCTAGTTAAGACTTTAGAGAATAAAAACGTTTTTGAAAGGGATAGAAAAGAAATGAGAACTAGAGCCCTAGGTATACTGCTTTATCATTTTGGGTTGTCTTTAAGAAAAGCTAGCACTGTTGTTTCTTGTTTTGAAAAGACCAGTTATGAATCGGTAAGAGAGTGGCACCAGAAAGCGAATGGTATCTTTTCTTTAGAGGCTAAATATAGAGAAGCTATAGCTATTGACGAAACTAAAGTAAAGATTCAAGGAGAACAACATATCGTTTGGGCAGCAATTGATATCCAAAGCTGGGAAGTATTGAGGGTTTGGATATCACAAGGTAGATCTTCAATTGAAGCTCAAGCTTTTATAAAAGAAGCTTTGAAGAAATGTAAGAATGATCCTAAAATCTATGTGGATGGAGGACCATGGTACAAACCTGCTTTGAACAGGTTAGGACTTGATTGGGAACACGTGACATTCGGAAATAGAAATCCGATTGAACAATGGTTTGGAATTCTAAAACAGAGAATTAAATTGTTTTACAAACGATGGCCTCATAATGCCAGTGTTGAGACAGCTCAACAATGGCTAGATTCGTTCGTAACAATGTATCATTTTACGAGGTGATTAAGTTGACATCCTCTCATCAACGCCCAAAACATTTATATTGGGGACGGATTTCACAGGACATAAAAAATAGTAGAGGTAGAAAGAATGTTCAGTGTAGGTGGGACCGTAGTCTACTTCTTCAGAGG
>JAHENW010000093.1 GCA_018610025.1 Thermoplasmatota archaeon | reverse complement strand
CATCTATCCTAGCATCCTTAGATGATGCCTTTAGGGCAGTGGATTTCAATCGTTCACCCTGTTTTCTGAGGTAACTGTAAAGCCAGTACTTGGCCGCCATGGAAAATAGGAGTGCTATCACAAAAAAAGGGGTGAACCTGTAGCTCGACCCGGAGAGGTTCTCGAACGCCTGTTTTATTATCAGGAACCCAGTGAGAGTTATACCACCGGCTACAACAAGTGATATGAAGGGCTCGAACCGCTCGTGGCCGTGGGGATGTGTTTCGTCACTCGGTCGATATAGGAGTTCAAAACCGAGTAGAAGGAGTCCTGAGTAGGCGAAGTCCCCAAGGGAATTGAATGAATCCGCTTTTATTGATAATGATGGGAACAAAATAGTAGGGGTATATTTGATAAAGAACAAACTGAGATTTAAGATGATCAAAACCGCTACGATCCCCCTCACTTTTTTTCTCTTCACCTCTTCATCCATGACAGCAGTTTGATTTACCTATAGTTTTTTAATCTTTTCTTTTCAACGCTCCGATATCACCTTATCTAACTCACTTCTCCCTTCTTCGAAAGTACACTGCCTCGGCTATCCCAGTGATCATTACTATAATACCCATCATTATTACAACGTAAAAAGGGGAGAACGTCGAAAGGAGAAGACCACCGAGAAGGTACGCGAAAGGAAATGGGACGTTCAGTGCTGCGTTGGTGAGTGATAGGATCTTCCCCCTGTGCCGTTCTGACCCTTCCATCTGCACCATGCTGTCGCTGGGTACGTTGAATATGGGCTGTGATAGGTATATGAGGAAGGTGAGGATGAGCAGAGTGGCTAAGATTGGAAGATAAAACGTCACTACAACGTCCTCCACCATGTATCCAAATAGACCGAAAGAGAGGATGAAAACCGCCGCCGTAAGAACGCCACCGTATATCTTTGTAGACCTCTTCCCAGGGATCTTATTTACAAAGTAATTACCGGACAGCATCCCTAGATTCCTAACCACCATCAGCGCGGTGAAGACGAGCACGCTGCCGTATATGGTATAGCCTATATCGGTGAATATGATGACCAGGGGGACCATGGCTAGGTTGAGTGGAAAGCCGAAGATGACCAGTTTTTCAATCACGGTACCCCGTATCTCTTTCAGTGCATCTACGTTATCATGAAAGACCTCTTTTAGCCTCTCACCCATCTTCTCAGGTATCTCCCTTTTCACGGAGGGAAGGGCGGCCAGTGAGATCACCATTCCAGCTGTAAAGAAGGTGATTGAATCGATGATGAATGTGAAGGTTATACCGATGAACGATACGAAGATGCCTCCGAGTGTTACGGAGAAGAGTGAGACCAGGGCTACGGTACCATGGATGAACGAGTTCGCCTCGTCCAGGTTCTCATCACCTACCATTTCCGGCAGGAGGGAGTGCCTGGTCTCGTAGAAGAAGCCGCCGGATATGGACAGAAGGACCATGATGCCATAGATCATGTAGATATTGAGCAATCCCATAACATTCGATATCGGTATAACGGCGATTACGACCGCCTGAAGAAGTGAACACGCGATCAATATCTTCTTTCTAGATGCCTTATCCACATAGTACCCACTTATGGGGGACAGCAAGATATCTGGTACCGAACTCAGGGCGAACGATATGGCCAGCTGCAGGGGTGAGCCGGTGAGAGTGAATATGAGCCACGGCAGAGCGATGCGTCTGAGGCCGTCACCGAACTTGGATATCAGCTGCGATAACCACAGGATACCGAAATCCCTGTTCTCCGAGACCAGCCCGAGCTCTACCATGTCCTGTTGATTTTTATAAGTTTTATATAAAATATTTGGGAAAAAAGAAGACGCCGTCGGACGGATTTGAACCGTCAACCGCTCGGTTAACAGCCGAGTGCTCTGCCAATTGAGCTACGACGGCAATTCGCAGAGCGAATTGCGTCTACTCGTCAAAAACTTGCGTTTTTGACTCGTACGACGGCATCTTGAGGACTTGTCCGAAAGATAAGTGGACGTAAGTCCAGGGCATCACGAGAGCTTTGCTCGAGTGAAAGGAGGAATTTTTTTAATTCCTCAGCAATTTACTGCGTAAATTGCGTCTACTCGCCAATGTGAAATTGGCTCCTACGCAGGAATGGCAGATAAAATTACCATATCTGCTTCCGTTAGAAGGAGATTAAAAGCATCTACTATTAAAATTTTTTAGTCAGATACGCTCTCTCTGAGTCTATCGGCCCTCTTCGAGAGCATCTCTAACAGTTCTCGGATGTGTGCCTTGAACTCCTCATGTTTTTCTGTAATATCAGCTCCCTTGGCCGTTGGTCTGATGAGTTTCTCCTTCTGGAGCATGCGCAGTGAGTACCTTACCTTGTGCTCTGGTATCTCCAGTTTCTTACTCAGCTTCTTTATACCTATGGGGGCCTCTTCCTCGATTATATTCATGATACGGATGGTCCTCTCCAGGAGTTTCATCTCTTTCTTCAACGATTCAGTGAGTGGACTTCCATCGATGATGATCACCGTGTGATGTGTGATAACGAGTGTCATATATAAAACATCGGGAAAAATCCATCAAAATTATATAAGACAATACAGATATCAAGATTGGTTACCATGAGGAAATTTGTTTATAAAATCTTCACAGTGCTTTTACTCGTCTTAATGCTCTCTCCGTTGGCCGCATTCAATACCAAGGGTGATGTGGCCGGGGAAAATGGTGGAAAGTTGAAATGTGAGACCAACTGGCAGGTCATACCTCAATCCGGCAGTACCGGGGGCGGCAACATCCACTGGCGAATCGAAGGAGATGCCGCTAGTGAATTCAGAACAGCCCTCTTGAACAGCGTGGGCAACGATACGTTCTATCCTCACACGGCCGACGGCGACGATACTCTGGACAAAGAAGAGATAGGCGTCTACCTGAGATCGGCCAACATGTTGGAGTCCTACGTCCAGAGAGGCGGGGAGCTCGAGAGTTTCCGCGATAACGCCGTATTCTTCGGCTTCTCTCCGAGGAGAGACATATCCTCGGAGAGCTACGAGTACTATGGAGTAAGGGTCACCCGTTCCTCGCTCAATACCGACAGCGTCACAGACGATACCAGCGGTCTGGTCGGCAGTACCGCCGACGATACCTCCCCTGTCCACATACATTTCAAGATGAGCTTTCACACGGGTCCCGGTTCCAAGGATTACACCCTAGATATGGCTGACCCTACGATCATGGAAGCCGTATGGAAATCACTCATGATCCCGGTACATAAGAATATCACGATAGACACTCACAACAATCATAAGACAACCTATCAACTGGATCATACCGACCTGCTCTCAGACGACAACGGTTCTCACGGTATCGTGCTGCGCAATGGGAAACCTATGGAGGAGCAGAACTACTCATTCGATCCAGGCTCCCAGGAGTTGAACATCCGAGACTATAGTACGAGGGTAGGAGACAATATAACCGTCGTGTACGCATATACCTATGACTGGCAGGGGAACTCACAGCTCACTCATTGGTCCTACGTTGTAGGCACCAACAGCTATCATCAGCCCGACCTAGGCGATGGTACCTTACACCTGGTAAGAACCCCGGCCGGGGAAGTACTCTACTACGACATACAGACCGGCAGTGGAGAGATGTCCGAGAACCAGATAAAATGGGAGGAGTTCAAGCCTTTAGAGAATCCTCAGGTACTCTTCGTAATAGTCATGATATTCGCCTATCTTGCCGCCTATTTCCCAAAGAAATATTACAAGGATTATCTGAATACCTATCCCCTAAAATATCAGGGTAGAGCCGAGAAGAGCAAGTTTATACACCTTATGTGTAAGATATTGATACTGTTATTGTTCATAATATACCTCTTCCCGGCCCTGGGTCCCATATTCTTCCGGGGAATCTATGTGATAGGTGCCTCTGTAGGAGTTACCGTGGTGATGGCCGTGCTATCGAAGGCCTCCTATGCCGCAAAAAAGAACAGTATACCCGAGGAGATACTGCACCCTCCAGAGCCCAGCAGGAAAAAAAAAGTGAAGAAAAAGAAGAAGTCGAAGAAAGAATCTAAAGGGAGGAAACTGAGGTGCGACCACTGCGGCGAAGTCTTCACCGTCCATAAGGACAGGAGCCTGCTGACCATAAAGTGCCCTGGATGTGGGGCTCGACAGCGGATGCTGAAGGAGGGCTATAATTACCTACTGCTGGACGAAAAAGCCCTGAGATCCTTCTCGCTGTTCTCGGACTTCCTCAGTGAAAATGTATCTGGATTGATTCTGACCACCAAGCTCCCCTCCAAGGTCGTGGAGAAGCATGGGATAGTTAATTCCGAGCTCAAGTGGATATCGGATACCACCTCGGAAGATCACGATACGGTAGACCCCAAGAGGCTCGATTTTGGACTAACCCAGGCTATATCTCATTTCTGCGAGGAAACGGAGAGAGGTGTTATACTGCTGGACGGTATCGAGTACCTGGTGGTGGAGAACAGTTTCGAAGAGGTATCAAAATTCATCAAGAAGGCAACTGATATCACTTCTATGAACGCCATCACTTTCTTAGTCCACGTCAATCCTACATCCCTGAACGAGAGTCAACTGAGTATACTGGAGAAGGAATTCGATCATATCGAAGACCTCACCCGGACCGAGAAGGGTAACGATACTGTAGAGACCTACTGAAAACCTATTCCACTTCCTCCCATCTTCTATACAGCTCGTTTTCCAATCCCAGCTGGTCAAGTATCTTACCGACCAGAAAATCTATCAGTTCCTCTATACTCTCTGGACTTCCATAAAAAGCCGGCATGGCGGGTAGGACGACGACCCCCTCCCTGGACAATTTCATCATATGTTCTAAATGAACCGTAGAGAGCGGTGTTTCCCTGGGAACTATCACCATTTTTCTCCTCTCTTTCATCATCACGGCAGCGGCCCTGGTTATCAGGTTATCTCCTATACCAGAAGATATATGGGAGAGGGTAGAAACTGAGCACGGGACCACCGCCATGGCATCATAATAGGTGCTACCAGAGGCCGGAGGAGCCGCAAGATCTCCCTGTCCATATCTCTCGTCCGCTAGAGCCCCGATATCTTCGATGGACTCAGGCAGTTCCCTATCTATCAACTTTCTACCTGCGTCTGAGATAACGAGTTCTACGGTCACTTCGTCACGCTCGGAGAGTACCTCTAACAGCCTTTTTCCAAAGACCACCCCTGACGCACCGGTGATCGCATGAAGTACCTTCATATACGTAGGATAGTAGAAAAGGGATATAAATCCTTCCTAAGTAGTTCACATGTCCACCTCAATACTCTCGTACGATTTGGCGGAGTTATCGACTAGAAGGTGCAATATCAGCGCACTGACATCGGCCGAGAAGATGATGGTAAGGACTCCTACTATCCTATCGATCTGGAATACGAACATGGGATATGCAGTGAGGACTGCTCCTACTATCAGACAGGCTATGAGTATCGTGTACATGGTCATAACGTCGGGCGCCCCGTCTACCTCTTCATTGAAATTGGGGAACCTAGACCCTGCCCAAACACCTAGACCGGTGAACGAGAAGATCATCACCACGCTTACGAAAAAAGAGAATAGGACCAGTAGAGGAGGGTAGCCCAGTATCAGGGGTAGAGGTATGGCTATCGCCAGGGGTATCAAGGGGGTGTAGAACAGCATACTTATGGTCTTCCCCCATACAATATCAGTAGATTTAACTGGCAGAGTCTTCAGTACCCAAAGTCTGCTCCCCTCTCTTCCGAAGAGACTGAGAGAGGGTATGACAGTCTGGAGCACCACAGCTAGGTACAGGCTCATACCTATCAATATGGGATAGAAATACTTACCCAACCCTAGGTCTAGGTCGGGTTTTGGTCCTAAAAGGTGCAGAAAGTAAAGAAGGGCAACGCCTATAAGCACCACGATGCCTATACTGGCCGGTGCTTCACGTCTCCTCCACCGTATCAATATTTCCTTCTCAGCCACCCTCCTGATAGCCTTAGGGATCCTTTGAGGTAAAAAATCTCCCGCCTGGTGAAGCCTGAGAGGTGATTCCGTAGCCGTGGTCACCCCTTTCTTCCATGATTCAAGGAAGAGCGGGGGTATCAGGAATAGGACAGCGAGGGAAAGGGTGGTCAGTATTCCCACGTAGATGAAAAAGGTCGTTGCGAGGATATTTATATGGGTGATCCTCCACACCAATGTGATTATCTGGCCGTAGACCGCTATACCCACCAGTCTTTTGGGTATGCTCTTGAGGTGGGATATCACGGCCAGATTTGTCCCCACAAGTGGTGCTAGGAGGAAAAGGGCGTACAGATGAGGAAAGAAGAAATAGTCGATGGGCAGTGATATGTCGAACAGTGGTACAAGCAGGGAAACGATAGAGGCCGAGAGAGCCACCAAGAGCATGTTGTACCAGAATATCTTGAGGAACCTAACATACAGGATCCCTCTGATGGAAATGGGCGATGAGAAGAGGTGTTTCAACTTCTTGTTCCTCAACGTATTGTCGCTCATCTCCACGGTGGATTTGACGAAGATGAAGAAGAAAAGTACGAAGATTATGTCCCCCCTCGAAGGAGTGATAAGCGGATTTTCGATGGTCGAGGCGTACTCGATGAGATAAAGGGCTCCCCAGAAACCAGTGATGAGCAGGATTATGAACCATGCGGTCATGATGGGATGGTCGTGCATCCTCTCCTTCATAGACCGATAGGATTTGAGTATCTCATAGGAGAACAGTTCAAGCAGGTTTCCTCTCATCGTTTACCACATCTACGAAAACACCCTCTAGGTTCTTACATCCGTGCTCTTCCATAAGCTGTTCTGGTGTGCCCTGTGCAACTATACGCCCCCCGTTGATTATGGCCGTTACGTCGGCTATATCTTCAGCTACGGATGTGATATGTGTGCTCATCAGGACCGTCTTCCCCTTCTCGGCCTGATTCTTTATCTGGTCTTTCATGAACTTCTTGAACCTGGGATCCAGGCCAGTGGTGGGTTCGTCTAGGATGAGGTTCGGCGGGTCAGGGATGATGGAGTTGGCGAAGATGACCTTCTGTTTCATCCCCTTGGAATAGGACCCCATCTCGGCATCTAGTGCTCCTTCGATCTCCATGACTTCGGAGAATCGTGCGATCTTATCTTTCAGAGCCTTCTTATCCACTCCTCTGATACTACCCATCATCTCCAGGAACTCCCTCCCGGTCAGTCTGTCATATATGTGGGGCTGCTCGGGCATGTATCCAAAACATCTCTTTATGTCTACACCAGACCCCACCTGTATCCCGTTTATGTACGCGTTACCGGAAGTCTTCTCTAAGAGTCCAGTTATTATCTTTATAAGTGTGGTCTTCCCTGCTCCATTGGAACCTAAAAGAGAGAAGACCGAACCCTCTTCTACCTCGAAACTGACCCCCTTCAAAGCCTCGAAACTGCCGTAACGTTTGGTCAGCTTTTCTACTTTTATCATCTCTTTACTCTAATCTCTCCTATGTCTTATAAATCCACTGCAGGGAATGAGCTCTACACCTTCTTTCTCCACTTCATCCAGGAACAGGTTCAGGCCCAACGAATCACTGGCCATATGGCCGGCGATGATGTAATTTATATGATTCTTCTCGACCTTCTTTCTGTGCTCCTCACTAAGATGCATGCCTATTATCGTCCCGACCCCCGACTGGGCCAGCTTCTCGTATGATTCCTTCGAACCTTCAGTACCTCCGGTCATCTCCACCACGACTTTACCACATTTCTTGCCCTTATCACCAACGAGGACCGTCGGGCCCGCGTTGTCCTTTCTAGCTTCATGATATTCCGGTATCTCGTACAGTATATCGATGACATCTCCCACCGTCTCTAGTTCACTCTTTTCCAACTTATCTGAGAGGTGAGAATTGACGAGGTTGTCAGCCGGAGTGTGGACGCACATCATGGGCATATCCAACAGCTGCGCTGCATCCAAGCTCTGATTGTAATTGGCTCCCCTGACCTTTCTCTGGACCTCTAGGATTCTCTCGTCCATCAGGGCTTCAGCCACGTTGATAGGCACACCCCAGTTTTCCAGGACGTCCTTCTGTAATTTCATGACCTCTGGCAACCCGGCTACGCCCAGGCCACGGGGATGATGGCCGAGAACAAGGTCTATCTCTCTCCCCTTCTCGTTCAATCGATCTGCCAGCAGGATCTCACCGGTATCTATATTTATACCGGCTAGTATACTTTCGACCTCCCTTTCTGGGTCTCCATAAAGCAGCCTTGAATCCTGAAAGGGATTCTCCAGCTTCTGCTCGTCGAAGACCTCTTTTTCCCCCCCCTCTAGATTTTCATACTCCTTTCTAGCATCCTCCAAGATCTTCTCAACCGCTTCCCTGCCTCTTGGGTCAGCTTCCATCCCTTTCTCGACGGCTATCTCGTAGATATCCTTGAGTTTCATAGGTACCGCCCAATCTACACGAAAAGTGATATTATAAGTTTTGGCATCTTGGCTTTCAGACTTAACTCTCAGGGAATCATAGTATATATCTTTCCAGGGCAGCGGCCACGCCCTGCTCGGTGATCGATGAAGTCACACGGTCTGCCTCTTCTTTAACATGTTCAGGTGAATTTCCCATGGCCACACCGAGTCCGGCGGTCTGAAGCATATCTATATCCACTTCGTCATCACCTATGGCCATCACCTTATCTGGGCTCACTTCCATCCTCTCACAGACCAACTGTAGAGCCCTTCCCTTCGAAGCCTTCTTATCGTACACTGTCAGAGCTCGGCACTCGTCTTCCCTGTGATGTCTATCGACTCTGATCCTGGGTGAATGACTTTCACATATCTTCTCCATCTTCATCACCCCCTCTAAACCGTTCTTGTCCGTGTGCATCATGAGGCTGATGGGTACGCCTTGTTTGAGTGCATCTAGATTTCTATCTACCAATATCCTGCCTTTCCTCTCGGGGTGGGGACCCATCTCCTGGCCTTCTCTCCTTCTCCAGAAAACTTTTTCCCTGAATGTGGTAGAGAGTTCATACCCGAACTCATCGGCCTTACTAGATATCTGCTTTGCCACGACTTGGTCCAATCTTACCAGTCGCCATTCATCGAACCCTTCATCCTT
>JAHENW010000092.1 GCA_018610025.1 Thermoplasmatota archaeon | reverse complement strand
TCTACGACATCTCTCGCAGGTGGACAGTCGGGACAAGTATCAGAATAAATAAATTCTATCTCAACTGTGTTATCTTTGGCTTCATTCATTTCTACTCAGCTCAATATCAAGTAGGGTGTTTTAATCTTTTTCCCGACCTGTTGTATTATCTGCAAAAAATTTCGTCAAAGTTTAAGTAGTGATTTTGATAATCATTTTATGGGATTATCTAACGACGATATCCAAAAGATCATTTCATGGGTTGTGGACCATGGTTTGTCCACAGCCTATGCAGCTGATAAATTCGACGTTTCACAACGTCGAATACAGCAGCTTGTTAAGGAATACAAAGATACTGGGGAAGTCCCGTCGTTGAAAAAACGGGGAAGAAAACCTTACAGAGAATATTCAGATGAAATTATTGATCTTATCAAACGATGTTGGAAAAAACATCGTATGGGTGCTGTCGCAATCGCTGAACGATTGCGAGAGAACCATGGAGTCAAGATAGATAACAACTTCGTTCACATGATCTTGCTGGAGAATAACATGGCTAGAGAAAATGACAACAAGAAAGGAAGAAAAAAGCCATGGATAAGGTATGAACGTAATCATAGCTTATCAGCTGTTCACATGGACTGGCATCAAAACAAGCACAGACAGTGGGTCTGTGCTGTACTAGATGATTCTAGTCGTAAAATACTCTCCGCAGGAGAGTATGAACGCCGAAGTGCTGAACATGCTATAGAACTGCTAGATGAAGCGTATGAAAACTTCTTCCATGTAAGACCGATTCGAGAAGTGATTACGGATCATGGTACAGCTTTCTACGCTAATAAACGGGATAAAGATGGTAAAGCTGAGCATCCATTCGAAAAATATTGTAAAGAAAAAGATATCAAACAATTGCTTTGCCAGTATAATCATCCGCAGAGCAATGGTAAGATCGAGAAATGGTTTGATACGTATGAAAAACATAGATATCGATATGATTCCATTAATGATTTCGTTGACTGGTACAATGAAATCAAACCTCACTTTAGTTTAGATCTCAGAACACCTGAAGAAGTGTTCTGGAAAAGAGCTCGTTCATATATTTTAGGCAACTTTTTCGAGATGACCGAAAAAGGTGATAAAATATGAAACGAAATAATTCGCAGATAACACAAACATTTATGAGATTAGAAAAAAATATTAATGATGAACCCCTTTAATATATGTACCACTATGGAGGAAAATGATTTTGATATAGAATCTACAGAGGAGATTGAAGAGGCCTCATTTCTCTTGATCGATGACAATCCAGACGATAGAAAGCTAGCTATAAGGGAACTGGAAAAGGTCTTTCACAGCGTAGAGGTCGAAGAGATCATAGATGAAGACGAATTCAACGAAGCCCTGAAAAATGACGATTTCGACATGGTGATCACCGATTACGAAGTGAGATGGACAAGTGGACTAGATGTACTGCACGAAGTCAAAAAGCGATGGCCCGATAAACCGGTGATCATGTTCACCGGGACAGGGAATGAAGAAGTGGCCGTCCGAGCCATGAAGAGCGGCTTGGATGACTATATAGTAAAGACCACTGAGCATTTCAAACGTCTATCCGCTTCTGCATTGAGCATTCTCGAACAATATAAGGAGAGGGAAAAGGCCCAAGAGGCCCTGGAAGAGATGGAGAACAAATACAAGACCATCGTAGAGAATACCGGTACCGCCCTGATAATGATCAATGGGGATAAAAACATAATCATGGCCAACCAGGAAGCGAAGAAGATGACGGGTTACGAACAAGAAGAAGTCATCGGGAGAAAATGGACCGATCTGGTGGTCGAGGAGGACCTTTCGAGGATGGAGGTCTATCATAGACTGAGGAGAAAGGACCCGGAATCCGCCCCCCATAGATACGGTTTTCAAATGGTTAACAAATTTGGGGACGTCAAGGACGTCTTCATGACCATCGATATGATCCCGGGTACGGGGAAGAGCATCGCGTCGATAATAGATGTTACCAAGTCCAAAGAGATGCTGCGGGCCCTGCGAGAGAGTCAAGAACTATTCCGCATATGCTTCGATGACGTGCCCGTAGGCATCTCCATAATGGAAAAGGACGGTACATTCCTGCACGTTAACGACGAATTACAGACCGTATTCGGATATTCTGAAGATGAATTCACCCAGATGAAGATGGAGGACCTTCTTCACGAAGAGGACAAAGAAGACGTGATGAACGAACTGGAAGAACTGATATCCGGTGAGAGGAGGGAATTTGAGGCGGAGAAAAGGTGTTTAACCAAGTCCGGAGAGGTCATAACCGCCACCAGTAAGTTCACCACCGTCCAGGCCAACGAGGGACCCGACTATATCGTCTGCACCATAAGGGTGGTTTGAAGTTCGTTTTTTCCTTCAACGAATTTTTCTCGCCAAAATATTTATAAATTGAATTGTTCACTTATCCCCACCAACTGCGGGTTTGGTGTAGTTTGGTATCACCTAGCCTTGCCAAGGCTATAACTGGGGTTCAAATCCCCGAACCCGCACTCTTTTTTTAGACCGGGGTTCACGAACTGATTGTTCGCAATCAGTGAGCTGTTAGAAATATGTTTATATTTCTGACTAGAATCCCCGAACCCGCACTCCTTTTTTTTGCTTCACGAACTGCTTATGTTAGAGGATCACCTTTCTTCAACATGTAAAGGAGCTTCTCCTCCCCTTCATGCACCTCCACCCTCCCATATCCTCCCAGTTTGTCATGTAGGCTTTCATGATCCACCGGTGGATGAATGTCCTCTAGATGTATATGATGCTCCTCTTTGAACTCGGTGAAAAGGACCTTGTTTTCAGCCACTCTGACAGCTTCTCTGATGAAGGCCTCTCTCCTGTTCTTTGAATTATGATGCAGTGCACCGTAACTTATCACCGTTTCGAATGCTTCGTTCTGGTAAGTTAAATCGGTGGCGTCTTCCTTCTCCAGTTGAATTTTATCTGTAAGACCCTTCCTCTTTGTTCTTTCTCTCTCATCGTCCAAAACCGATTCGTTAACATCGATACTGGTGACCTGACAGTTGAATCGTTCTGCCGCTATGATGGTCAGATCCCCGGCACCTATATCCAGCACCCTTTCATCGTTGACCTTTCCCAACTCCAGAACCTTTTTTCTATCGAGTTTCATGGTATTTGGATGAGGAGTGTTCATATTAAAAATCTATCCGGAGGGATATAGTTGGAATGTTAACTGCAGTTAACATTTTTTCTCCTCAAAGCCCTGTTGCGGTCATCCTACTGGTAAGTGCTTGAAGATTTCTGTGGGAGTCCCCTTCGGTTGTACGAACTCAAGACCGACTTCCTATCAGGAGTCGACAGTCCAAGTCACACTGTGGTCTGCGTTATTATAAAGCCAGTATCCTTCAGTCGGTTTCATGGTGTAATCCGTGAAATCATGGATATATTCTATGTTGTACTCCCTACTACCGTTGAAGACTCCTATCTTCGTCACCTCGGCGGGTAAAGTGTCGGTTGCAACCCTCTCCATTGTCGACGGATATCCGACCATATTCCAACCTGGATTTAACTGCGTGGTGGAGTTCTCTGTTTCTCTTCCCACTATGGTCAACTGAGCGTCCGAAGTCACGTGTACCCAGAAACCCATGGTACCGTGAAGTGATTCAAGATCGTTGTAATGAGGGTCCCTACCCGGGACATAGGTGTCCCAGGAGCCGGAATGTACCTTTTTATTCTCACTATCCAGAAGGATATCATCGATATGCCAGTAATCATAGTCAGCTCCGGTTCCATCGGTCTGGCGTATTTTCAACTTGAAGTCCGGATGGAGCGCCTCGGTTGGGAGGGCGTAATTTCTGTCGAATATCTCTCCAGCCGTTCCGTCACCACTGAAGGTCTCCAATTCTATCCATTGGCCGGAACTGTCTTTGAATAATAGTGTCAGATTTTCTCCAGGGTCAGGATCTTCACTAAACGAATCTGAGCCCCTCCTTATCCAGATAGAGAGCGTAACCTTTTCCCGTTCACTCAGATCTATACTTGACGAAGTTACGTTCACCTCCCCTTCACCGGTCCGGAGTGAATACTGGCCTGAATTGGAAGTCTCATTGGTGACATTCGCTGTTCCCGACGGGGTTTCCTTGTTCCAACGAGGTGGAAGTCCTCTGCCCTCGAAGTCTTCGTATAATAGATTGTCGCCTTGATAGTACATCACCTCATCGTAAGCACCTGCTATACCAAATGTCTCGTCCTCTAGAATAGCCTCTATATCCGTTTCTTGAGGTGCTATAGGCGTTGAGATGAAGTGCCATCCCTCAGAATCTCCACCTTCATATAGGTCGATATCCACGAAGTCTACTGCAGTTTGATCTACCCGTGCCTCCAGTGACCACGTGTAGAACATATCCCAATTGCTCAATGTGTTCCAGGTAGATCCCCCATCGGTGCTGATCCAGTCACCGTCTTCTACCCGGGGTTCGTAAACTCCTACAGGATAATATCCATCACCGGGGTCCTTCACCTCCAAGACTATCCAGTAATACCCCCCGTCTATCATTGTTGACTCATTGACCGAGATCTCGTGCCACTGGCCACCGTTTGGATCATCTATCTGAGCTGTCTCGGCTATCTGTGTACCGGGTTCATTACCCCCAGCATCGTCCTCGTGGATGTATCCCTTGGTATAATTAGATCCATCGTTCGCGTAGTATGCGATATCGGTCAACTTCCCTTGAGGAAGTTCGATCCTTTTGGCGGCCCGCCATGTCGAAGGATCGGAGCCCCCGATCCCGATCGCTGTATCAACAGAGGCACGATGCAGCAGGTCATCTCTCACCCCGATCAACCTTAAACTGTCGTTCCCAGTACTCCCAGCCCACTCGTAATTCGAGAAGTAAACAGAGCCGTGATCCGACGCGTCTATACCCGTCTCTGACCAGACCCGGCTTCCGCCTTCTTCCTTATCATATATCTCTATATCCACGGAGCTGCCGTCTGCTGATAAAGTCACTTCCACCCTGGAT
>JAHENW010000091.1 GCA_018610025.1 Thermoplasmatota archaeon | reverse complement strand
GATCTCAAAGATTTGGACCTAGACTACCTATTGTATTCCCATAGAGGATGGGCCGACCAGCCCTATGAAAAGCTGAGCAGATATGAGGTCGAATTGCAGGAGTGGGTGGGTGAGATAAGAAAGGCGTTTGTCCAGGGGAAGGGGATGGAAAAAATAATTGGGGATATAACAAAGAAATACAGACTGGTATTATCTGAATTGATAGAGGAAAACGGTGAAAAGATTCAACATATCATCAGGATGAATACAGAAGGTGTTTTACATTATCTGGAAAACCAACATGACCAAAGATAGATTTTTTATCGATTTTCTTGGCTTTGAAAACAGGTAAAGGAAGAGCTTGAGCAGGAAGTCCGATAATTTAATTACGTATATCTCCTTTTTGATAGGTATGAGCGAGACAATGACGATATTGGGAAGTGGTCCAGGTGGATACAAGAGTGCTGTACACGCCGCAGAGAGAGGTTACGACGTTACCCTGATCGAAAAGAAAGACATCGGCGGTGTTTGTACCAACAGAGGATGCATCCCCTCTAAGGCCCTCTTATCGGTGGCAGAGACCATCGACGATATAGAAGGAACCAGGAGGAAAGGCATCGATGCAGATCTGAATGATATCGATATCGGGAGGGTCCAATCGGTGAGGAAGAGGGCCGTGAGCACTTCCAGGAAGGGGATAGAGAATCTAATGGATCAGTATGATGTTGATGTTGTGCAAGGGGAAGGGGAAGTTGTAGGTGAAAATAAAGTAAAGGTCGACGGAGAAGAGATAGAGGCCGATCATATAATAATCGCTACCGGCTCAGAACCCATATCTCTCCCGGGCATCGAGATAGATGGAGAAAATATACTTTCCAGTAGGGATGCTTTAAGTCTAAAAGAAGCGCCGGATACCATGCTCATCATCGGGGGCGGATACATAGGGGTGGAGATGGCCTTCCTTTTCTCTTCTTTTGGAACGGACGTGACCATCGTAGAACTGCTGGATAGATGCCTCCCCGCCATGGATAAGGATATGGGTCCCGTGGTAGAAAAAGTCCTCAAGCGAAAAGGGATAAAGATCCATACGGGATCCAAGGTGACGGATATCGAGAAGGAAGATAAGCTGCACGTGAGCATCGAGGGCGATACTGAGAAGGAGATGGATGTCGATAAGGTGCTATGCTGTGTCGGCCGGAGACCCACACCCCCTGAGATCACTCTAGATATAATCGGAGATGACGGTGAAATAGTCGTTGACGAGAAGATGAGGACTTCTGTGAACGGTGTTTATGGCGTTGGGGACGTGAACGGGAAGAGCATGCTGGCCCATTCTGCCTATAAACAAGCAGAGATTGCCGTCGCTGACATGGCTGGTGAGGAGACAAAAGGATTCCACGAGTACTCGGTTCCCGCCGGTGTATACATCCATCCAGAAGTTGCCAGTGTAGGTCTGAAGGAAAAGGAGGCAGAGGAGGAGTACGATGAGGTCGATGTCGATAAATGCTCCATCTCATCCATAGGCAGGGGCTACGCGACGGGAGAACGGACCGGTTTCGCTAAAGTGATATCTAGCGGGGATGAACTCCTCGGCTTACACCTCATATGCCCGGGTGCTACGGACCTGATAATGGAGGCAACAGTGGCCATCGAGCAGGGGATGTCCGTGGAAGAATTAGCGGAAATCATACATCCACACCCCACCTACTCCGAGGCCATAAAGAAGGCTCTCAAGGGTGAATGATCGAAAGAAAGTAGAGAAAAGTAAAGAAAAAAGAAAGGTTTTTGGTCTGTCTAAGACACTTTTAAGATATCTACTCAGAGTTCCTCTTCTGTCTCCTGCTCAGTGTCCATCAACTCTTCTTCAGGTTCTGTCTCTGTCATCTCTTCTTCGGTTTCTCCTTCATATCCACCGTAAGGCTCTTCAGCCTCTTCCGGACCTCTCTTCCTCATCATGAGGAGTGCCACTATCACCGCTATGATGATTATGGCGGCTATCAAGTAGATCCACCATGAATCTCCGGCCCCGATTCCTGGCCCATCTCCGTCTTCTCCCTCTTCTTCAACTGTCACTGTGACCTGGTCGGTATCCGTCTTATCTACAGTATCGGTTACCGTCAAGGTGACTTGGTAGGTCCCTGCTTCATCGAAAGTGAAAGTGGGATTGCTTCCATACAGTTCTCTCGTAGTTCCATTGTATTCGAATTCCCAGGTGTAGTTATCTATCCCCAAGTCATCACTGGAATTACTACCGTCGAGAATTACCTGATCCCCAACGGTTATCGTGACATCTTCTCCGGCATCGGCGGTGGGACTCTCTGTATCCTGACTTTTAACCGTGATACCTTCTGTAGTCGAGTTCTGATTACCAGCGAAATCGGTAACCGTCAATTCAACATCATAATCTCCGAGCTGACTGTACGAATGGGTCACCGTTTCTCCTGTAGCGCTCGTATTGTCACCGAAGTCCCATTCAAAGGTAGCTATACCAGACGTCGCATCTGTCGAATTGGAGCCGTTGAAGGTCACTTCCACATCCAAGTAAACCTCTGCGGGAGAATCGATCTCGACAATCGGCTTTATGGTGTCTACTGTGAATGTGACCATATCTGAATTACTGTTTCCGACCGAATCATATACCTTAACGGTTACGTTATGTTGGCCTTCTGAGAAGGTAAACGATTTGCTGGTAGAAGTACCTACATCTTCCCAGGCTCCGCCGTCCTTCCGGATCTCATAGTGGTCGACGTCACCGTCGCCCTGCCATTGAGCGGTCACATCACTGGTGTTTACCATGGATTGGTCCTGTGGTGAGATGATATCCACGGTTGGGGCATTTGCATCGACTTTAATCCTCAAATCGATAGGATAACATCCGCCAGAACTGGTTGGTCCGAAGAATGCCGTTCCGACATAAGTTCCGGAGCTGGGTAGATTGTAGGTGACATTGAGTGAGTGTGATTCCCATGGCTGGATGTCGCTTGGTTTATCAGTGAATCCAAATTTGTAATTGGATGGGAGTCCATCTTTGGTGGTTATCATATCGAAATAATCAGTCCCTTCGGGCACGCTGTAACCATTAACCCAAACCTCATAGTGTCCATCTGGGGGATTGGGAAGGAAGATCGATTCATTAGCGTCAACATCTGCATCAACCCATTAGTTTTTAAGAGAACTGCCCTCGAGGAGCAATAGATAGAGGTCCAAATCCATCTCGGATGTTGGGTCACTAGGCATTATCTCTACACCGATGGCATCCCAATTCTCGATATCATAAGTGGCGACAGTGGGGAACTCACCGTCTTTGATCTGAATGTTGTTGTTTCTAGATTCCTTCAGCGGCCCTAAGGTCCGGGTATCCACGCTAGAAGAATTTATTCCAAATTGGAAATCTGCCCTTATCTCGCCTGTGGGATCTGTTGGACCTATAGTCTTTTCTTCAGGTGAATACGAGGATACATAGAGAGTGATATTGAATTCCTCGCCAGCAGACTTGCCGGCATGGAGGGTATTATGAAGCATCAGCTCGTTCAATCCGCTTTTCAAGGGTGCGGAAATCGTATCCGACGGTCCGCCAGTAGTGGTGGTATGTTGATAGGTCCCAGCCCAGAGGTAATCGTAGGTGCTGTTGCCGGTTATACCCAATGGATAGGGTCCATATACGTCCGACATGTTCTGAGAAGGACCATCCGCCTCCTGTCTTCCCAACAGGTACTGGTCTATATCGGTATTATCGTTCTGCCAGCTTACTTTGGACGTTATATACATATT
>JAHENW010000090.1 GCA_018610025.1 Thermoplasmatota archaeon | reverse complement strand
GCTGTAAGCGGCGCCGCCGTTCCTCCCGTTACTCGAGGACGAACAGCGTGTCGCCCATATCGACGCTCTCGCCCTCTCCGACGAGGACCTGCGTGACGGTTCCGCCGCGCTCGGCGACGACGTCGTTCTCCATCTTCATCGCCTCCAGGACACAGAGCACGTCGCCCGCCGCGACCTCGTCGCCCTCGCCGACGTCGACGGAGAGGATCGTCCCCTGCATCTCGGCGTCGACGGTCTCGCCGCCCTCCGCGACGACCTGGTCTACGGCTATCCCACCGACATCCATCTTGTGGACAATGTCTTCAGAAACGACTTTCATGACGACCGGATAATCTAGATCGTCGGCTATCTCTAGGCATTCTTCATAGGATTGTCCTATCCCACCCTCCGCCATCGGTATGTCCGCGTATCCGAGTATCTCTCTGCATTCCCCTTCTAGCAACTGTTTCCTACCGTCTTTCTTCACCCCTTGGATAACCTGTTCTATTTTATCGACGTCAAGCCCCCACTGGTTCGTTTTTTCCTTTATCTCCTCCTCTGTAATTGTCATCCTTTCCCACCTACTGGAACCTCATCTTCAACTGGTATTCACCGTACTGTCTCCTCTTCTCTATATCGTATCCCATCTTCTCGAAGACATGGAGCATCCTCTTATTGTCAGCTAAAACCTCGGCGGTGAATCCGTCAAGGCCCTGCTGTTTGGCTATCATGGTCAGATACTCTACCAAGGCCGAACCGATCCCTTGGCTCTGATATTCATCCCTTATCATCACAGATATCTCCGCTATATTTTGCCCCTCCTTGATGCGATAATCCCCTTCCCCGATCATCCGCTCGGGGCCTTCGATCTCCGGGTCTATCACGGCGATGGCCATCTCCTTCTTGAAGTTTATCTGGACGAACTCCTGTCGTCTCTCGTGCGGCATATCCTCCCTAGCACTCATGAATCTCTTGTATCTACTCTCATCGGATAAGGAATAGAACAGGTCTTTCAGCAGCTCTTCATCCGTAGGTTTTACAGGCCTGAATAGGTACTCTTTGTTATTTATAACCTTGTGGGTTATCAGCTCATCAGGATATCTTCCCCCCTCGTCAAGAACCAACATCTGGTCCTGATATACCAGATTGTAGTCCTTCGCCTTCTTCAACAGCTCTTCCCTGAATTTTGGATGAGCGATGTGTATAAGTTCCATGGCTCTACGCCTGATGTTCTTTCCTTTCAAATAAGCGATACCGTATTCGGTGACCACGTACTCCACGTCGCCTCTGGTCGTCACCACTCCTGCCCCCTCACTCAGGTGCGGCACTATCCGGGATACTTCTCCGTCCTGAGCTGTAGAGGATAGAGCGATGATGGACTTGCCATCATCGGCGTATCCCGCCCCTCTCATGAAATCCGCATGACCTCCGATCCCGCTGTAGAAATTGTGTCCTAGGGAGTCGGCACATACCTGCCCGGTGAGATCGATCTCCAGGGCGGTATTTATCGCTGTCATCTTGTGATTCTCGGCTATGGTCACGGGGTCATTGGTGTAATCGGTGGGATGTAATTCCACGCCTGGATTGTCATCTACAAAATCGTAAAGATCCCGGCTTCCCATCAGGAATGATGCTATACTTTTACCCTTGTTTATGGTCTTCTTTTTATTGGTAACCACCCCTTTCTTGATAAGATTGGCCAGGTCCTCTGAAAGCATCTCGGTATGTATCCCCAGGTCCTCTTTTTCGTCTAGATGGGAAAGTATCGCGTTGGGAACATGTCCGTACCCACATTGGAGTGTGGCACCATCATCGATCAAACGGCTCACGTGTTTGGCTATATTTTCGGCCGTTTCATCAGGTAATATGGGCTCGAATTCCAACAGTTCTTCCTCCTTCTTTACTAGATAATCGACATCATCTACGTGTAAGAAGGTGTTACCATGAACACGGGGCATCCTGGGATTAACCTGGGCTATGATCTTCTTGGAGCTTTCAACGGCAGACTTGATTATATCTACTGCGATTCCCAAGCTCATGTAACCGTGTTCATCTGGAGGAGATACTTGAACAAGACATACATCTAGAGGCACCCTACCAGACTTGAACTGTTTCGGTATGTCTTTCATGAATATAGGAGTGTAATCCGCCCTTCCAGTAGCGACAGCATCCCTGGTATTGTCGTCTACGAAGAAGGCGTTATGCCTGAACCTATCCTTGAATTTCTCTTCTGTATAGGGCGCAACACCCAGTGTCTGGATATGAAATATCTCGGTATCATAGAACTCGCTGGCATGGTCCACCAGCTTCTCTACCAGGTACTGGGGTTCTGCTGCCCCGGAACCCACGAAGACCCTGTCTCCCTTCCCTATGGTCTTTATGGCTTCATCAGCTTCTGAATACTCGATATCTTGATCGGTTTTATCACCCGGCATCTCCTCTTCTCCTTGTTAAAATATAGTCATCTATCTTTACTTAACCTTTTCCAATATCTTATCGATGGAAGTGGCTAGGGGAGACAAGTCAGAGATCCATATCTATCCTAGGGGTGATCACTTCTTTGATCTTATCTATCTTGAAATCGTCCTCGATGGTCGTTATCCTGTCCATCCTCTCTATCCTCTGAGCGGCTTCATATGTATCTAGAGGTACTGAAACCAATGGTATACCCGCCCTATCGGCTCTAGATATTATGTTGCTCGGAGGGATTATGTCGTTGGTGAGGATTATACCGGCGGTGCCCTCGTCCAAAGAGGCCAGGATCACATCGGCCCTGTCGCCTCCCGTGACTATCAATTTTCTATCCTCCTGGAAAAGGGGATTCCTCACCATCTCTTCTGCACTCAGGGCCCCGACGAACACGTTCTTTATTATGTTATCTAGTCCGTCCTCTCCGGCAACCACCTTCCCGAAGAGCATATCGTTCACGAAGCTTACCCTGGTCAAATTCAGGTCGGCGATCTGAGGGATGATGCCCAATACGTCCAATCCCAATGATTCTATCTCATCGATGGCGAAGTCCTCTATATCCTCCACAGATTCCACCTTGTTCAGTACTACCCCCTTGATGGGGATGTCGTTGGACTCGTAATACCGGGCGAGAGTGGTGAGGTCATCCAGGATCTTGGTCTTGGACCCGGTGGCAACGATGATCACTTCACTGTCTATCATCCCGTAGAGGGAGAGGGGGTCTAAATTGATAGAGGAACCGAAGGACCAATCCTCTCCAGTCTCGATGATGATGCCGTCTTTTGATTCGGATAACTCATCTATCCTTTCCTCTATCTTCTCCTCTATCATCTCTGGATCGTAGGCATATTTGATCTTCGAATGATCGAAACCTATGCAGAATTTTTCGTACTCCTCTTCGAGATCGAAAACGTTTTTGAACAGCTTAGCGTCGTAATCTATTAATCTTTTTTTCTTGTATATGGGTCTGTCACCGAAGGGCTTGAAATAATTGAAATCCTGTTTGGTAGACAGTGCTAAGCCCAGCCCGATGGTCGTCTTTCCTGCGTCGGGTTCAGTTGAAGAGATTATGAGATTATCACTCATTTTTTTTCACCTTTCTTTTCAGCGTAATAGATACGTCTAATGCCTTACAACCTTCTCCTTGGTCAAAGGCCTTGATGGGATTCAAATCCATTTCGGATATCTCGTCGATCTCATCCATTAAAAAGGACATCCGATATATAACATCTGCCAATGCGGTTAGGTCCCTCCTTGCTTGACCCCTAGCACCAACCAGCACGGGGAAGGAGTTTATCTCTCCCATCATCCTCCGGGCCTCTTTCTTCGAGATGGGTGTGACCCTGAATTGAACGTCTTCTAGGATCTCCACATAAACCCCGCCCAACCCGAACATTACCACGGGACCGAAGGAACTATCCCTTGTACCCCCGACTATTGTCTCCTCGCCCTCTTCCAGCATCTCCGCCACGGAGATGCCCGGGATATGGGCGGCTGGGTATTTCTCCTTGCACCTTGAGAGGATCGCCTGGTAGGCATCGATCACTTCCTCTTTATTCTGCAAATCGAGGGCGATCCCGCCGGCGTCCGTCTTGTGAACTATATCTTCGGAAACCACCTTCAAGACAACGGGATATCCTATATCCTCGGCCGCGTTGACCGCACCTTCCAAGCTGTTCACTATCTTCCCCTCCGCCATGGGTATCCCTGCCTGGTCCAATATCTCTCTCGCTTCGTCTTCAAATAGCGTAATCCGGCCGTCCTGTCTGGCCTTCTGGATGACCTTTTCGATATGATCTACATCTATATCGGGTCTTGTAAGCTCCTCTCTCTTTTCCATCCTTTCGATATATCTCTTTCGTTTGAAGAGGGCACCCATGGCTGAGAGTGCATCTGACGTATCTGTGAAGGCAGGTACCTTCTCCTTCCTCAACCATTCTACACATTCGTCGACGAAATCACCACCGGTGAAGGTGAATACCATGGCCTTCTCTTCCTTGTATTCGTCGTGGAGTTTCTTCATCACTTTGGCCGTCTCCATGGGATCGGTGACACCGGTCTCGCAGTACAGACCGACCACCGCCCCCACTTCGTCACTCTCAAGGGCTTTCCGCATGGCCTTTTCGTATTCCTCCCTTCCCGCCTGGCCGGTTATATCGATCGGATTCTTGGTGGAGCCAAACGTCGGGATGGCATCTTCGAAGGTCTCGTTCAAGAACGTCTGGTCGTCCAATAGCGGTACGTCATTCTCTTCCGCCGCGTCTGCACTCAGAACACCTATCCCCCCGCCGTTCGTGATCACAACTGTATTCTCTTTTGTAGGTAAGCTGGAGGACGAAAGTATCCGGGACCAGTTGAAGGCCTCTCTCAGACCATCGGCCCTCAAAACCCCGCACTGCTTGAAGGCGGACGTGAATATCTTATCGCTGCCGGCCAGTGAACCAGTATGAGAGGCAACCGCAGTGGCCCCCTTCTCCGATCTTCCTGCCTTGATGACCACAACCGCCTTGTCCTCGGGCATCTCTTCGACCTTCTTGATGAAGTCCCTCCCATTGTCCAATCCCTCCATGTATATCATTATGACTTCGCTCAGCTCATCGTCAGCCAGGTGATCTAAAAGATCCATATCATCGATGTCTGCTTTGTTTCCAACACTCACGATGGTAGAAAGCCCCAGGTACTGTTCGGCTGTCATCCCGATCATGGCGATACCTAAAGCCCCGCTCTGAGATATCAGCGCGATAGATCCCTTTTTGATATCCTCCGGACCGAAGGTTGCATTGAGGTCTGCTTTGGCGGAGTATATACCGAAGACGTTCGGGCCCAAGACCCTCATACCGTATTTTTTCGCCTCTTTGACCACCTCTTCCTCCATCTCGACTTTACCTATCTCGGAAAAACCCGAGGAGATCACGATACAGTCTTTTATACCCTTCTCCCCACATTCGTGGACCGCATCTTTAACCAGCTTTGCCGGTATGACGATGACGGCTAGATCGACTCCCGAGGGTAGTTCCTCTATGGACTCGTAAACCTCTTTATCAAGGATCTCACCACCCTTTGGATTTACTGGGTAGACTTCACCGTCGTAATCTGAGGAAACGATATTCGAAAGGAGAGTATGTCCAACTTTACCTTCAGTATGGGAGGCACCGATAACAGCAATAGAGTCAGGATCAAAGAGGCCGGTGAGGGGCTTCTCTTCAGGAGGCATCGGGTGAGGAGTAAAAACCTGCCCTTATAACTTTTTCGACAATGGTTGAATGGGTAATATTGAGACGGAATTCCGTCTATATAGAAAAAGGGATCGGCGGCCGATGAAAAGTTTTATTATCTTCTTGTTGGTTTGGCCGATTAGGTGTTTATATTGGCTGTAGAATTAAAATGGGGCTCCTACACATGGATACCCGTCCTAGGGATGAGCGGGGCCATTGGAACAGCGATCCTTCTATTGAGCTGGCACTGGATGGGACCTCATTGGCATGAACATTGGTATGTCCCGTTACTAGGTTATTATGTTGTTCTTTCTATATGTCAGGATCACTTTTTTGAACCTGAATGGGGGCCCAGCCTCAAGGGGCTCTCGAGGCAGTGGGTCTCCATATCCGGAGCGGTCTTGCTTTATCATGTCAACGGATTCATCATGAACGGTATAGTGGGTATCCCAGGCTCTCTTCTGATGCCGGGGCATTTCATATTCATCGTCTTGGGTTTCTTCTTCTTCGGTTGGGACGATATCTTTTTCAATGGAGCGCTGACAAAATGGATACCGATCGATGCACTGAAAGCCTTCTTCTGGTACGGGGTGATCTGGGTACTATGGTACGTCTTATTTGCAATGCCTGGAGGTCTTTCCAGCGCACTGACTGATTTCCACGCCACCCGCTACTTTTGGTTCCTGGCATCTTTCCAGTGGGTGATAATGATGGAACTCATGACGGCCATCAACTGGAAGGACTTTATAGACGAGATCGATTTTCCCAATGATTACGTCCGAGGCGGCTCTCTCATGGCCTTCGCCCTGGTCGCTGGCTTTAGTATAGCGACCTTCTGTCATTTCATCGTCGCAACCGTAGTTCCCATGACACCGATGAGTCCCACTCCCGCACAGCAGTGGCATCACGTGCTCTACATGGGCACTTATCCGCTTATACCCATCATCATCTTCGGCCTCTATACCAATCACTTGAACAGTATAGCTGATGTGAAAAAGAGGGTTGGTGCTAGAACGGGCGCATTGATGTCCATGGTGGTTGTCCAATACCTCATATTCCGATTCATAATCGCACCTTCGCACATCTTCGGAGACCATCCTTGGTATCATCACTTCGACCTGGTCTTCAACTTTACCATCTCTATAATCGCCCTGACCCACCACTGGTTCTCCAAACGCTGGGGATTTATAGAGATCACTGACGATTGAATCGTGGTTGTATAGGACGATATCAGCTAGAAAATATATACCTCTACGAAAACCTTATAATCACTACACTATATAGGAAGTCTAGATTATATTCGAGATGATGATTGGTGAGGTTATATGTACAATGAGAAAGCCCAGATGATGGAACTCGACGAGATCAGGAAGGTTCAAGAAGAAAAGATGATGGATATCGTGGAGTACGCATACGAGAACGTACCCATGTATAAAGAGAAATTCGATGAGGCCGGGATCACACCGGACGATATCAACGGCTTGGAAGACGTTCATAAGATCCCTTTCACTACCAAGGATGATCTCAGGGATCACTATCCTTACGGAATCCTGGCGGTGCCTAGGGACGAGATAATAAGATTTCACGCCTCCAGCGGAACTACGGGCAAACCGACAGTGGTTTCCTATACCAGGAAAGATATGGAGACATGGAACGATCTGATGGCAAGGTGTTACTCGGCGGCAGGTGTAGAACCCGGGGACATCGTACAGAACGCATACGGCTATGGACTTTTCACCGGAGGGCTGGGCTTCCATCAGGGAGCAGAGGCTCTGGGTGCATCCATCCTTCCCACGAGTACCGGGAATACGAAGAAGCAGATCCAGATGATGTACGATTTCCAGACTACAGTGCTTTCCTGTACCCCGTCCTATGCCATCTACCTCTCCGAGGCGGCGGAGAAGTACGGGTACGATCCCCTGGAAGATTTCAATCTAGAAGTCGGTATGTTCGGCGCCGAGCCCTGGAGTGAAGAGGCAAGGGAGAGTATCGAGGAATCCATGGGTCTAAGGGCGCACGACGTATATGGGATGAGCGAACTCTACGGACCTGGAGTGGCCGTCGAATGTCCCGAGCAGAACGGCCTGCACGTTTGGAGTGATGAATTCTTGGTCGAAACGATTAATCCAGCGACAGGCGAAGTTTTAGAGGAAGGGGAAGAAGGAGAGCTCGTGATCACCATGCTCTCGAGAGAGGCCATGCCCTTACTCCGCTACAGGACGAAAGATATATCGGTGGTCAATTACGAAAAATGTGAATGCGGTCGTGAACACCCGAGGATAATGGGGGTCACAGGCAGAAGCGATGACATGCTGATCGTCGGGGGTGTCAACGTATTCCCGAGTCAGATAGAGGCGGCATTACTGGAGACCGAAGGCATCGCTGAACACTACCAGATAATCGTAGACAGGGATGTCCTGGATAAATTATCCATCAGGGCCGAAGTGGACAAGGATTACTATGAATCAGATGAATACGATGAAAAGGAACTGCTGAAGAGGGCAAAGGAGAACCTGACGGCTATATTGAACATAAAGGCAGAAGTCGAGCTGCTGGAACCGGGTGAACTCCCGAGAACGGTAGGCAAGGCCCAGAGGGTCGTCGACCAGAGAGAGGAACAGGACCGGATGGAAGAGACGTAAAACCTCTCTCCACTATTTTATTTTTTTATATTTTTTATTTTGTTCTGGTTCAAACCTCTAACTTTTTTCTACTAAAAGTTAAATAAATAAGGTGTTTTACTATAAACTAGGTGCCTCTGTGTCTGATAAGGATATTGAAAGTGATATGAAGACTTTGTTTGACCCTGAAAATATAGTGGTCATAGGGGTCTCACTGAGAGATGAAGAGGGCATGGGCAGAGTGATCTTCGAAAATCTTAGGGAAGAGAGGGAGGTGGTGTATGCGGTCAATCCAAAGGCAGAGGATGAAAGAGATTTTTTTAGAGATATAAAAGAGATACCGGCGGATATCGACCTAGCGGTGATAGCTGTTCCGGCGGAAAAAATCTCCGGGGAGATAGAAGATTGCGTGGAGGCAGACGTTGAGAACATATTGATAATCGCAGGTGGGTTTGAGGGGGGGAAGGGAGAGAGGGAAGAGCAGGTTGAAGTCATTGACAATGCGATAGATGGAGAGGGGTCGAGGATCCTAGGACCCAATACGATAGGTTTGTACTGTCCGTCCTCAAACCTAGACACCCTCTTCGTAGGAGGCGACATAATAGAGAGGCCCAGAGAAGGAAACATAGCCTTCATCTCTCAAAGCGGGTTCCTCTCTCTTCCCTTTCTAGAAGGCCTTGCCGAGCATCAGAGAGGTATACACTCCTTCGTCGGCATAGGAGACAGATACGATATAGACGAGAACGAACTCATCCAGTACCTTTTAAAAGAAGAAAGAGTAGAAGTGATCTCGTTGTACCTTGAAAGTTTCGTGGACGGAAGAGAGTTCTACAGGATCGTTGAGGAGAAAGGAAAAGAGAAAGGAGTCGTTTTACTCAAGGGGGGTACTAGTGAGAAGGGAAAAGAGGCGGTGAGATCCCATACCGATACCATAGCTAGGGAATCCAAGAAGGTATTGAAGGGACTATGTGAGCAGGCCGGTGTCATCATGGTAGAGGACGAGCAGGAACTCCTAGATTTCTCGGAGGCCCTGGATTATTACGGTTCCGTTGAAGGGAGTAAAGTGGCCATAGTGAGCAGTGCAGGGGGGATGGGGGTGATAGCCGCCGATTATATAGATGAACACACCGAGAACTTGGAGACATGTGTGCTTTCTGAAAGAATTAGAAAGAGGATCAGTCGACATATCGGCAGTTTGGGTTCTCCGAGAAATCCAATAGACCTCACGCCGAAGGTGACCCAAGAACAATATGATGAGGTTTTAAGATCGTTGAATGAAGAGGAGAATGTCGACTCCATAGTTTTATATCTATCACGGTCACCGGCCATCGACGATGACTGTTTAGATACGATAATGAGATGGCACGAGAACGGGGAGAAAGCCCTGGTGGTCATACTGCAGGGAGGGAAAAATGTAGATGATTGGAGGGAAAGATTTTGGGCGGAACAGATCCCCATCTATCCCAACACCTCCAGAGCTATGAAGACATTGGACATCCTTGTTAAAAAAGGGAAGGATCTCAGCCAAAAAAAGAGGTCGACAGATGAAGAAGAGTCATAAACTGGTCCGCAGGATTGTACATGCCATGGTCTGGGTGTGTTTAGTTTACTACTTCCTACCTGACCGACTCTTGGGGTTTTCAAAGGATATTCTCCTGCTGGCCCTGCTCGGCATCATCTTGGTTATAGAGGCCATACGATTGTACAAGGGATACCGCTGGTTCGGGATGAGAGAATACGAAGAAAAACGGATCGCGGCCTATGCTTGGGCTTCCATCGCGGCTAGTTTAAGCCTCCTATTTTTTCCCATGCACTTGGTAGCAGTGTGCTTGGTGGGTATGGGCATCGTGGACCCCATGATAGGTGAACTGCAGCATTATAAACCCGCTCTGTATCCCATAGTTCCATCTATCACGTGGTTCATATGTTCCTTGACCTTCCTGACCTATTTAACTGCCTACTCCCTCCCTTTCATAATCATAATCTCCGGAGTAGGGATGCTCTCGGCGGTGGCCATAGAATATCCCGACCTTTGGGTGGATGACGATTTCCTTATGGTGATCTTACCACTCATCACCATGAGGGCGGCAGAGGCCGTGATATTCTTACCCTCGTAACATCATATCTTCAACCCAATTATGAGCAAAATTTTCGAGCAAAATCCTTAAGAACTCTATCCCCTATTTACATCCATGAAAGATAAGATCGTCAAGTGGCTGGACGAGGATGATAGGGATTACGAGATAAAGGACCATGACGACCTGAAATGGATGATCCAGTTGAAACATGGAGATAGGGTGATACTGCTGGGTAATCCAACCCAGCATGATAAGAGGCTGGAGGTAGTCTATAAACTGAATGTGAGCTCGGACCATAAGAAAACGATAAAGAAACTGGACAATTCCCAGCGTTCAAACTTCGAAAAATCCCTGGTCATGAATCTCGCTCATGATAACGTTATATACAATATCCAGAGGGACGAGGACAACCTGCCTTCTTCCATAGTTATCAAGAAGCACCTTTACCAGGGGGACCTGAACAGGACCCTCTTTTTCGACACCATCCAGAGCGTGGTCAATGACGGGATGAGAGCCACTATCCATTTCCAATCGTTGGGAGGCCCCCAGGTAGAAAAGAAAGAGGTCTCCTCCACGAAACCCGGTCCTTCCCTTTACCGGTAAATCGGGTGTGATCGGATCCAAGTTCTGCTAGCCATCAACGTATCCCATCAGCACCCCTCAGTTAAACCTTACCAGTAGATGATGCTAGATGATACTACATCAACAGATAATAGGACAATACGGTGATGCTGAGCAGACCCTCTACGGTCCATATGAGAGCTACCAACTGCCATTCCTTCAGTTTGAATTTTTTAACCAGCCAATGGGTTATACTCTCCGTCTTATCGTGTACGCTCATCAGATAACCGTCTTCATCCACGTCAGCAAAATTTTCTGCTTGGAATCCTCCTTTGAACTTCAAAAAGAATTCTATGATCATAGGGATGAACAAGATGACACCAGGGGTAATCAGATCACATATTATCGCAGCCGAACCGATGGCGGCGCCTGTGAAAAGGGTGAAGGTATCTCCAGGAAATATCTGGGAGGGATAGATATTGAGTGTGGCGAAGCCCAGTACGGCTCCCAGAAGAGGGAACAATAGGTACAGTCCGTAGGTAGGCCCTCCGGTGATGTAGACGAGGGATATGAGGGTGGTGGCTACGATAGCCGAAAGACCGGCACCCATACCGTTAAAGCCCTCGAGCATGTTGGAAGCGTTGGCTGCACAGGTCACCCCGAAGGGTATGATCAGCATCAACAGATAGGGGTTCGAGAAGGTCAAGTTGAAGAAAACTATGGATCCATCCATCATCTGGAGACCGAAGGGAAGACTGAATAAGAAGGGGAGTATAGCTTTGGTCCTCTGTCTCAGGGCCACAAGGTCGTCCACCATACCGATGAAACCGGCACCGATTATGCCTATCAAGGCGGTCAAGAATATAGGATTATTCAGATGCCCTCTCTCCCCCAGTAGTAAAGATATCCCAACGATGAACCCCACTATGGAAGAGAGACCGCCCATCTCCGGGATATCCACCTTCTGCTGTTTGTGCATGTCGGTCCCGGTGATCTCGGCCTCTCTGAAGGTATCGATCTGCCATTTTGCTACGTACAGAGAGACGAAGAAAGCTATGAGTATCGAGAGGGATATCAATATCATATTTGGCCGTCTCCTCTAGGGGCTCCCAATAGTGTGTGGTACCTCGATGACCCCCCAAAAATATGATCCAGACAATGACTTTTTATTTCCATCGTAACGGATAGTTACTTTGCCCAATATTTATTTTTTGCTTTGACAACGAATTAACAGCAAAGCCAGGCAGCGAGGGAGGAAAGAAGGACTAGACTCCACATGATGTAGGTAGTCTGCCTTTCGGTGAGGGGTAAATAAGAGGGGAACAGCCACATCAGCGTTCTTCTATTCGGGGGATCTATATGGCCCTGAGCATCTATCTCTCCGAACCTGGTCTCTATCTCTCCGCCCTCTTTGATGAGCCATCCTAGGACCATCAAGAAATTGAGGGTGAGCGGGAGGAGAGCTATGAATACGAAGAGTTCAAGATTGCCTACAGTGGCCGTGATACCTATCATGGCCCCCATCAAGAGATCGCCACAATCACCCGGGAACATGCCAGCTGGGTGATAGTTGTAGGAGAGAAGCGCTAGAGTTGCGCCCAAGAAGGGGAAAAGGATGAACATGAGTTCGGTTCTGCCAAGTGTGTAGAGGCGGAAGGTGGCGAAGGCCAGTATGATCAGTGTAGTTCCAGAGGACTGACCGTTGTAGTAGGAATACATGTTCATGAGATTGGCGCTCACCATGATATATACCGGAAGGAAGATGATCGGGTACAGGATGCCTATACCCACTTCTCCGAAAAAAGAAAGGTTGATTACATTGTCGACCTGATGGGCCAGGGGATAGGCGAAGAAGAGGGGGACGACCACCTTAGCTATCTTCTGCGGTGTCAGGTCGAGAGATCCGCTGATCCCTAGTATATCATCTACAAGTCCGAAGAAGAAGTAGAGTAGGAGCACGAAGATGGTGAGGTATATCACATATGGAAGCCGAGAGAGTGAGGCTATGATCAAGATACCGGCCATCAAAGATATGACGATGATTATCCCGCCCATCTCTGCCACTGGTGGTTTATCTAGTTTGTACATGTCCCTACCCACGAAACCCTCCTCTTTCAATTTCCTCTTGAGGGGTCTGATGATTATTATACCTACTATAAAGGTTCCGAGAAAGGTCAGGACCCAGATATATTGAGTTCCCAGATCTAAAGGCATCTAATCCGGATAAAGTTCATATTATTAAAACTTAAACGTTGAAGATGATAGGAGAAAGTTGGAAAGTGGGTCTAGAGGTAACGAACCCCCAAGAAATGGGTTCAGTAGAAAACCTTAGCTACACATGCTCATCGCTTGTCGATAAGGTTTTCTACTGAGCCGATTAACCAATAGCTTTAAGTAAGTAGAGTAAAACTTGGTAGGTGGTAGTATGGAATTCAAAGTACTAGAGAAAACGGATAACATGCTGGAAGTGAAGGTCCTAGATGCCGATGACACGGTCATGTATCCCGTGGTAGAGCAGATCCTCCAGGATGAGAGGGTCGAGAACGCCACCTACTCAGTAAAACATCAAGACCTGGACGATCCGATACTTCAGATAGAAGCCAAAGAGGGGGATAACGCTACCCAGATACTGATTGATACAAGTGAAAATCTGACAGACAAGTTCTCAGAGGTCCACTCTGAACTGTTCGAGGAAGAGGAATAGGTTGGTAGAGGAACGAGAAGAGAGATAAATTTGATTTAGGGGCGGGGAGCAGATGGAAGAGAAAGTAGGTATAGAACTTTTCTATACGGACACTCCTGGTGTAGGAGGAAGGCTTAAAAAATATCCCGAAGATTTTGTAGTGAAGGAGATCCTAGAGATGGATTTCACAGATGACGGAGAAGGCTATACCATCGCTAGGGTCATCTCGCGGAATTGGGAGACCAACCGGCTGGTTAAAGAACTGGCTAGAAGGTTGAATATCGATAGAGATAAGATCGCCTTCGCCGGTACGAAGGATAAAAGGGCCATAACTGAGCAGTGGATGTCCTTTGAAACGGAACCGAAGAAAGTAGAAAAGTTGGATATTAGACGGGTGGAGATCAAGGACATACAGACCTCTCACCGCTCCCTTCATATCGGAGCTCACAGAGGGAACGGATTCGAAGTGATGATCAGGGATATGGAGGTGGACGAGCAAGAGGTCATAGAGCGGGAGAGCAGTACAGGTGAAAAGATAAAGGAGAAAGGAGGGTTCGCCAACTGGTTCGGCCTACAAAGATTTGGGATAATCCGGCCCATCACCCACGAAGTGGGTAAAAAGATAGTAGAAGGGGACTATCAGGGGGCGGTGAACAAGTACGTGGCAAATCCCATCGATGGTGAGGATGAGGAATGTTATCAGGCGAGAAAATTTTTGGAGGATACATGGGATATAGAAGAGGCTTTAGATAGATATCCGGAGGCTCTCACTTTCGAGAAGGGGATGCTCAGGAAACTGAGGGAGGACCAAGATGATTATGTTTCCGCTTTGAGGAGCCTTCCCCACAATCTGCTCATGATGTTCGTCCATGCCTATCAATCGTACCTTTTCAATAGGATAGTGAGCGAGAGGTTGAAAAGGGGCATCCCGATCGATGACGTTCGGGTCGGGGACATCATCCTACCTACCAAAAGGAACGGGCTGCCCAACAAAGATACTCCTGTGGACGTAACCGAAGATAATGTGGATAAGGTCTCAAAGATGGTGAAAAGAGGTAAGGCCTTTGTAAGTGCCCCCCTTTTCGGGTACCATTCCCGTTTTTCTGAAGGAGAACAGGGCGAGATAGAGCGGGAGATAATCGTGGAAGAGGAGGACGTACTCCGGGAAGATTTCGTCATACCAGAGATATCATCCATCTCCTCCACCGGCAGCAGAAGAGAGATGTTCGCCCCGGTTAGAGACCTGGATTGGAAAATGGAGGGGGGCGGGCTGAACCTCTCCTTCGAGTTGAACAAGGGTAGTTATGCCACTACACTCCTGAGAGAGTTCATGAAGCTTCCCCCTGAGCAGGTGAAAAACTACTCTTGATCTCTCTTCGGACCACTTGTTTTCAGAACAGATTCTTCATCTTCAATATATCCATGAAAGAGGCATCGACTTTCAGCTTCTTTCTAGCATAGGCGGTGGTGGGATTGATATCGCCGTTCACCAGTCCAAGGAAGGTCTCCTTTGAGGTGGTCAAGACTATATCTGGATCATCAAGGTCACCCTCTTCTATCTCGCCTATCTCGGCGTTGTCCAAAGAGAAGTTATAGGTCCCGTCGTCCTCCAGGTCGATGACCACATCGCGGTCGAAGTCTTCTAGATCCTCCTTCAAGTCCTCGTCCTCCTCGATCTTCTCTATAAAACCATCTCTCATATCGTTCAACATCTTCAATATATCGTCTTCTTCGTCGTTTCCCATGGTATCCTCTCTTTCCCTAACAGCATCATACATTTAAAAAGTTTTACTCGAAGGTCAGAACTCGTCCAACCTTTTCGTCCTTGCTAAATTCAATATCTCTCTTGCCGTTTCCCAGCTCTTCCTTGTATATGGGGGAAGTTCTCCGTGTTCGTCGACCCACCGTTTCAAGAACGAGCGAGTCCTTACATCAGAGGGATAGCCGCTGCCGATATCCTGTTCCAATTCCTCCGCTATCCTCTCCACCTCCTGGTCCCTTTTAACCTTGGCTAAGATGGAGGCGGCGGAGACAACAGGATATATATCGTCGGCGCCGTGTCTTGAGACTATGTCCATCTCATCTGACAGCTCGGTCTGGATCATCTGACTGAAGGCCTCTTCGTCCGTACAGGCCGAGTCCACGTATACGACGGTAGTGGGATCACATATCTCGTCTATTATAGAGGAGAAAAGCCCGACCTCGATCTGGTTCAGCGTGATATCGTCTCTGAGTACGTCTATCTCTTCGGCGGGTATGACCCTGTAGGCGTAGGTCGAGACATCCTTTATCTTCTCCTCGAGTTCCTCCCTCTTGTCGACACTCAATTTCTTAGAATCCTTGACCTCCATCTCGACCAGCTCGTCATCGTCCCGGACTGCTACGCCGGCCACCACCATGGGTCCTATGACAGGACCCCTTCCGGCCTCGTCTATCCCACATATCATCGAGTACCAAATCTTCACCAAGGTTAAAAGCGTTTGGATGGGATAACTATTAAAACAAAAATGGATTATCCCCAAACATGCGCATCGTGCTAAGGGGCACCGTACAGGGCGTCGGTTTCAGACCGACCATATATCGAGTAGCTAGGTCACTGGGGAAAAAAGGGCATGTCAAGAACAGGGGAGGAGAGGTGGAGGTACTCATCGATGGAGATCAAGATGATGTGGAGACGTTTTTGAAAGAATTGAGATCGGAACTCCCGCCCCTAGCGGAGATAGAAGAAGTTGAAGTCCATGAAGAAAAGGTGGAGAGAGACGATTTTAAAATAATCAGGAGCTCTGAGGGAAGGCACTCGTCTACGATCCCTGTGGACACCGCGGTATGTTCGGACTGCTTGGACGAGATGCGGGACCCGGAGGACAGGCGGTACCGCTTTCCCTTTACCAACTGCACCAACTGTGGTGCCCGATTCTCCGCAATATCGGCCCTGCCCTACGATAGGAAGAATACGGCCATGGACGAATTCCCCATGTGTGATGATTGCAGGGAAGAGTACGAAGAACCAACGGACAGGAGATTCCATGCCCAGACCACCTCGTGTCCTCGATGTGGACCCACGTATGTCCTTTACGATGAGAACAAACAAAAGATCGGCGGGCTCGATGAGTTCTGTGATATGCTGGAAGGAGGAAAGATGGGGGCCGTTAAGAGCTGGGGAGGGATGCACATAGCCTGCAAACTAAAAAAAATTCCGGAACTCAGGGAGCGGTACGGAAGAGAGGAGAAGCCCTTCGCCATAATGGTAGAGGATATAGAAACGGCTAGGAAGTATGCAAGGGTGGAGAGGGAAGATGTATTCACCGGACCCCGGCGGCCGATCATGGTGTACACAAAAAAGGAGGAGCACCGGGACGTTCTAGAACCAGTCGCCCCAGGCCTTCCAACCGTGGGTATGATGCTCCCATACACCGGACTCCACCACCTGATGTTAGATGGGATGGACCTAGACGCATTGGTCATGACCAGTG
>JAHENW010000089.1 GCA_018610025.1 Thermoplasmatota archaeon | reverse complement strand
GTGACCGCTATCCCCTTGAAGGAATCCTCTAGGGGCTTCAGAACGCTGGCGTCCCCGGGGCCCTGCTTTCCTAAAACTCCCTGCAGCGGTTTCACCACGGTGTTCTCCCTGACTTCGTGGTCGTACTGCCTCACCACCCATTCCTTACTGGCGATATTTTCATTCTTCAACAACCTCAGTATAACTTCTTCATAATCGTCGGGCTCGCCTGGATCCTTTTCCTCTATCTCTTCCGTTTTATCCACCTTCTCCAGCGGCCTACAGTACTCCGGCCCTCCCGTTTGGAATTCCAGGTCCAGATCCATGATCTTCTCCCCTTCATAAGAAACGCGGATATCCGGTTCCTCTATGACTCGACCCACCACTGTAGCTTCTACGTCCCATTTATCGCACATATGAAGGACCTCTTCCACATCCTCTTCTTTAACGGCATACATCATCCTCTCTTGACTTTCTGACACCCATATCTCCCAGGGGGCCATACCCTCTTCCGTCAACGGCACCTTATCCAGCTGTATCTCCGCACCGTATCCTGCGGCCAAGGCCATCTCACCACTGACACACGACAGTCCGCCCCCTCCGAAATCTTTCATGCCCTGCAGGAGGCCTTCTCTGTTCAGCTCTAGGCTGACGTGTATCAGCGGCTCTTTCGTTATGGGATCGCCCAGCTGGACGGCACCTATGTCCTCTTCCTCTGATTCCTCATGCAGCTCTTCGGATGCGAAGGTGACGCCGTGGATACCGTCCCTGCCGGTTCTACCTCCGGCCATTATGAAGACATCCCCGGGCTCCTCGACCCTGCTCCGTATGAGTTCATCTTTTTTAGCTATCCCCACGCAGCCAACGTTCACGAGACAGTTGGCAACGTAGCTGTCGTCGAAGTAAACCATACCAGATATTGTGGGTATACCCAGCCTGTTGCCGTAATCGCTGATGCCCTCTACCACTCCTTTGAACAGGTATGACGGATGCTTGGTACCCTCGGGTATCTCTTTTTCTGGAATATCCAGGGGACCGAAGAAGAGTGGATCGACGAATGCCAGTGGTTGGGCGCCCATGCATGTGACGTCCCTGACGATACCGCCGATGCCAGTGGCCGCCCCGCCGTAGGGCTCGATGGCAGAGGGGTGGTTATGACTCTCCAGGGCTACCACGTACGCGTGTTCTTCGTCGAACTCTACCACCCCGGCATCCTCTTCCACGACATAAATATTCTGTGGGGCGTCGATGTTGAATACAGTATCCTTCAATATAGGTTTGGACGATTTATAACAGCAGTGCTCGGACCACGCCTGGCCAAGGGCTTCCAGCTCTAAGTCCGTAGGATTGCGCCCCAGCTGTTCAAAATGCCTCTTCACCGTCTTCATCTCTTCTAGACTGAGGCCGACACCGCTTTCGCGGCTTATCTCCTCAAGTTCTTGATCCTCCGCCTCTAGAATATTCACTTCGTGCAGCTCGAAGGGCACGTCCCTCTCTATATATTGCTCCATGGCTAACCCTCTAGGGTGATATCATAGGTCTGGATCACGGGATTGGCCAGGAGCCTCTTGCACATCTCTTCCACCTCTTCTCTGGCCTCATCTTCATCTATATCCTCACCCAGATCTATCTCGAATATCTTGCCTGATTTGACTCCTTCAACATCCCATCCTAAAAGGTTGAGTGCCTTCTTCGTATTCATGCCTTCGGGGTCGGCCACGCCTTCCTTCAGTTCGATAACGACTTCAGCGACTACCATCTAACCACGGATGTAAATTGGAAGGTTGTTTAATAGGTTTTCTAATCCAAATTATTTTATATTTTAAATACGAGTATTGTAGATAGGGAAAAGAATGAAGGGTGTTTTGAGAAAGATAAGGAGAGGTATCAAAAATTGCAGATGGGAAAGGTTGCTGGCATTGGTGGTGGTCCTTTTGATACTTTCATCCATATTATCCTTCTATACAACCCTTGGGTGGACCTTCTATTCATTCACACAGCCAGATAATCCAGAGGGAAAAAACGTTCAATTGGAAGGAGACGAACATATAACCACAGACAAGAAAAACTATTCAGTAGGAGAGCCAGTATATTTCAAATTGATGTGGGAGAATTGCCCCGATTTTGATGCTACCTCTCTTGAAACTTATCTGACCATATCGAATAAAGAAACTGGGGAAGTTGTATTCGAAAAAAGGCCCCCAATAAGACCCGCTATAAGAGTAGATAGGGTAAAGGTAGAACAGACCTTCAAATGGGACCAATATACGGAGGTTGAGGAGCATTCAAGGAAAAAAATGAACAGACTGGTTCCTCCAGGTACGTATAAGGCAAGCTTCCTTGGGGAGTATAACACAACATTTGAAATACACAAGAATGGCTACATACCGGGTACGACTCAGGGAGGCTCGTGGCTGATCACTTTCGGGATTGGGGTTTGTTCTATTGCCCTAGTATACAGGTTTCACAGATACAGAAAAATCAATGAGAGTTAAATACCCGTTCTCAAATTGATGGGCGATGAACCTCCCGCTCAAATGGATAATTGTTTTGGCCGTATCGTTCGTCCCTTCCCTGGCCTACTCGATATATATACGAAATATAGAGGAATATAAGAAAGAGCCGTGGAGATACGTCGCGCTGGGATACCTCTGGGGTGGTATCGCGGCGGGCATCTTCCTGCTCATCTCCTCTCTCATATATGGGCAGGTAGAAAGGGAACACGAGTACTTCCAGTTCTTCCGCTCGATATCCAATGTTTTCATCATCGTCATCCTGTTCCCCCTTGTGGGTGAAGGACTCAAGGCCGTCGGTCTGCTTTTGGTGAAAAAAGAATTGGACGAGGTGGAGGATGGCCTGATCCACGGTGCGATTCTAGGCCTGGGATTCGGTGGATTCGCAAATGTAGCTTATCTTTATGTCGCGTTCACATGGCAGACTGAGATGATCGGTGGGTATGAGATCCCAACGCTCCTATTCCTCATCATGGCCAGCGTGTCAACCATACTGCTTCACGGCAGTTCCACGGCTGCAACTGGTTACGGAGTTTCCAGTGCAATGGTAGATTACGATTATACGCATCTAGCCATGTACTTCTCAGCTGGAATATCTATACATCTAATCTTCAACCTTCTGAACACCATAACCATATACCTGGAACTGCAGTCCGGCCTGTACTATCTTCTCGGTCTCGGCGGTGTGCTTCTCATATCCAATCTCGTCTTCAGAACCATACGGGCGAGGCTGCTGAAGCTCATCGAGATACTAGACATAGAAACTCATAAAGAACGAACTAAATAAAAGGCGAAACGATGAACCACGCACCGAAAACCAGCATTATGGCTCCACAGACGGCGAACACCTTTCTTCGGTGCTTTTGCCAGTAATCCAGTGTTCCGTGAGATGAGAAAGTCAAAAATGAATCCCACATCAGATCGCATGACCAGTGAACCACAGCGAATATAATCAAAAACAGCACACCGTACTTCAGCGCTCTTGTTATCAGCGCAGCACCCACTGTAGCCCACCAGATAAAGAAGTAAGGGTTCGCAACGCTTGTCATGATTCCGACCATCGTAGCAGAATAAGGAAATCTCTTTTCCTCTTTTTTCACCGGCCTAAAAAGCTGGATGCCCAGATAGATCAGAAGAACACCGCCGACCACTCCGATAACAGCTTTGGCCTCCCATGAAGCTATGAAAGTTAAGCCCAAAGCTACCAGAGCGATTATGGGAAACTCGATCATCGCGTGACCAAGAGCGATCTTGATACCAGCTTTCTTATCCTCCGCACCCTTTGCGATAGCTCCGGCAGTCACCGGGCCAGGCATCATGACTCCACTGAGCGATATAACGACCGTCGCTCCCAGAAGAAGTAAAGGTTCCCACATGATTCTAGCCGACTACGCCCCCTTCCTCTTCGATGTCCATCTCTTCGAACCTTTTCACGTTCAAGCGCTCTATATCGAATGAGGGGGACTCGCCTGAAACCAGCTCAGCCGTCACCTCATCCACTGCTGCAGAGACCATGAATCCATGGCCGCTGAAACCATTGAGCTGATAGAATCGTTCAACCTCTGGAACGGAACCGATAATCGGTTGACCGTCCGGTGTGGTATCGTAGAATCCCGCCCACTGTCTTATCATGTTCACACCCCCAAAAGCGGGAATGAAATCGAGGAGTGTGTCGGAAAATTTCTTCATGAACCAAAGGCTGGAACGCTGGTTGAGGCCAGGTTCCTCATCTGGATTTCCTATACCACCGACCACGTTACCGTGCGCGGACTGGCTGAAGTATATACCGTGGTGGAAAGAGATGACCATGGGTTCTAAGAAGCGTTCGTAAGGTTCAGTGACCATTATCTCGTGCCTGTACGGTTTGTTAGGCAGTTCTACATCCAGCATCTCTGCTACATTACTAGACCAGCCTCCAGCGGCGTTCACCACGGTATCCGTTTCTATCACTCCATCGTCAGTTTTAACGGCAGTTATCTCATCCCCGTCCCGTTCGATATCCAGCACTTCCGTATGATCCCTTACATCGATACCCATCTCTCTGACAGCCCTAGCGTAACCGTTGACAACTGGAAAGGGATACATGGTGCCGTCCGTTCCGTTGAAGGTCGCACCTTTAACATCAGAGATATCCAGCTGTGGAACTATCTCCTTCGCCTCCTCTGGACTGATGTATTTTGTATCTAGACCCAAACTGTTCTGCATCTCGACGTTTTTCGGGAACTGCTCCGTCTCCTCTTCGGTGAAAGCTAAGACCAGATAACCGCCCTGATAGAATTCTATATCTGTATCGAGTTCTTCATCCAATTTCTCGAATCTTTTCCTTGTCCTTTTGGCTAGCTTCACGTTTTCCTTCGATGTCCACTGCTGCCTGATACCCCCACCACTTCTGCCACTAGCTCCAGAGCCGATGTATGATTTCTCTAGAACTATTACATCGTCATAACCTTTCTTACCAAGATAGTAAGCGGTTCCAAGACCGTTCACACCGCCTCCGATGATCACTGCACCCGCTTCCTCACTCATCTTCATTATCCTCCCCGGCTAAAAGACCGAAACTCACAGGTACAGAAGGCGGTCTAGAGGTGGGTTCGTCCATCTCCTCGGCCGATCTACCTGTCTCACGGGCCAATATCCTC
>JAHENW010000088.1 GCA_018610025.1 Thermoplasmatota archaeon | reverse complement strand
GCCGATTTGTACTACAGTTACAAGGCCTACCAGACATTTTTGGAATCCAACTATTGATGGAAAAACGATTCCCCATACCTTTTTTTCTCCTACCCTTTTCTTCTCTATTTTTTTTCTTCTCTATCCCTTTTCTCCAGGACCTCTACATCACCAGGGGGTATGATCTTCTGGATCTCCTTGATCGGTACATGGAAAAAATCCGACATCTCCTTGGCGAATTCGTTCGAATCCTTCTTCCCGGGTATGAAAACAACCCTGCGGGTAAAATCATCATCCCTGTTCTCCACGGTCTCAGAGGGGGCACACATGACCTTCCTATTCCCCTTGTATTCGATCTCTGCAAGTACCGCCTTCATCTCCAGTCCATCCAGATAATTTCTATTTCCCCTGATGACGAAGGCGCCAGTGGGTAACGACTCGCCGGATTCCGCGGTCTTACTCACCTGTAACGGTTTCACCCAATAGGCCCTCCCAGAAGCTATGCCCCTTTTCCATTCCTTCGAGTGTATCACCGAATATTGAGAGACCTCTCTCAGCTCTTCTTCATCTATATCTTCCAGATCCTTGTCCTCTTTTATCACCACGCTGGGTGCACCACCTGCTCCGGCGTGAGCGTACCTGTCCCCCTTCTCCAGGTATTTTTTGACGACCTCCTCGTTTGTCTGGGAGTCCTTCCCGGCCACCACCAGGTGTCCGCCGCTCGATATGAACCATTTGAATCTGTCGAACCAGTATGAGGCAGTCGGTTTTTTTCTCTTTCTACTCTTCTCCTCCACCTTCCCCTCTTCTATCTCCGCTTTCGTCTCCTCGATGGCCTCCTTTGCTCCCTCTATCTTCTTCTTGCTCTTCTTGCTCTTCTCGTAATAACGCTGTGCGTTCTCGTTCACGTCCTCCCGGAAGTTCAACCTGACGTTCATCTCGTGGTGTTCTCCATCTTTCTCTCCCTCTAGTTCTACAACTATGTACTCGTCGCTGTCGTTCAGCTGGACAATACGATCTCTGTTTCTCAGCTCCTCGTAGACCTCTTCTCTCCTGTTCTCCTCCCTAGCTTGGTGAATCTTATCGAGCAGTTCCTCGCACCGCTGGTAATTCTGATATATCAATTCCGCCCTTATCTTGTCGTTCTTCTCCTCTTTCTTCAGATCCTCTAACGCCCTTTTCTGCTGCTCCAGCTTCCTCTCGGACCTGCTAGAAGTTTCTTTTTCCTTTTCCTCTTCCTCCCGGACCCCCCTGAAGGAGAGGTCTAGAGCCAGGTTGTAGCTCCCCCTTTTCTTCTTCTCTTTATCCTTGTATATCTCCAGAGGGAAGGGGACAGCATCTACTATCTCTTCGTCCTCGTGAACGGTGTAGGGATCGATGTTTTTCTCAAATATCTGAGCTTTCAGATCCTGTAACTCATCCCATATACGATCTTTGATCCCTTCGAAGTCCTCCGTATTCTTATCCACCCCCAACCTTTCACAGAGCTCTTCGGCGTACTTCCCACCCAGATTGAAGTCTACAGCAAGGGTCCTTACCAGGTCTTTTTCAGCTCCCTCTATCATCTCATCCATCTCGTCCCTATCAAAATCCATAGGATCTCTCCTGGATGGTGGGAATTTGTAGGCAGCGCCCTCCTTCAGTTCCCTATGTTTCCATGTCTCTGAGCTGTACGGTAGGATGATCTGGTCTTTTCCGATGAGTATAAGATTGCCCTTGCCAAAAACCTCGAATATCAACTTGAAGCTGTCCTCCTTCTCGAGCTCCATAACCACGACCCTATCGAATTCATGCTGTTCGATGTTGACGATGGTGGAATTACCGATATATTTCCTCATCAACATCACGTAATCGCCGGGTCTTTTCGGGTTCTCCTTATCCCGGTCAGTGATGAAAAGGGCCTGACCGACCCTGAATAGAAGGAACCTGCTCCCTAATCCAGGTTTATAAACTCGAAAGAGGATCTCTTCTTCTCCCGGCTTGTAAACCTTCTGAAGATACGCCCCTTCTAGTTTTTTTAATTCCCTGAGGGCTGCAGCGAGTTCCACCGACTCCATTTCCTCTTTCATCGGGTGTGAATGGTTCACCGCTCTATTAATTATTTTTCTTTCTTCTGCGATCCTTCATCGGAAGCGGGGTAAATATTAAATCATCTTTTTCGGATACCATGAATCCGGGAGATATTCATGAGGATAAGATGGCATGGTCATGCGTGTTTCGAGATAGAGAACGAGAAGGTAATAATCACGGACCCACATGATGGGAAGAGTATAGGGATCAGGGCCCCTCAGGTGGAGGGGGATATAGTCCTCATCAGTCACGACCATTTCGATCACAACGCAGAGAGATTGGTCACGGGTCCGGAATCAGAAACGGTGAGAGAACCGGCCGAATACGATTTTGGCTCGGTTTCCATAAAGGGTATACAGTCGTACCACGACGAGGCCCAGGGACAAAAAAGAGGAGAAAATGTGATCTACAGTTTCGAGACAGGGGGCATAAGTTTCTGTCACCTCGGGGATCTCGGGCACGAACTCCCTGAAAAGGAGTTATCGAAGATAGGCGATGTGGATTTCCTTTTCGTCCCGGTAGGTGGAACGTTCACCATCGGACCCGAGGAGGCAAAAAAGGTCATCGATAGGATCGAGCCTAGTATAGCCATACCCATGCATTTCAAGATCGGTGGATTATCCCTAGATATAAAGAGCGTCGAGCCGTTCCTCTCACAGTATCCGGAAGAAAAGATACACAAGGTGGGGGTCGAACTCGATTTCTTAGAGAGTGATCTTCCAGAAGAGACCGAAGTGTGGGCATTCTCGCTAGATAAAAAATCAATCAAGGTAACCCAGGCCTTCCTCTATCCTTCCCATCTCTATGGATGTAGTTCTATTACCGATCACCGCCCCCTTGGTGTTCGCGATGAGCGATGTCCCTATCCACCCCGAGCCGTGATTTGCGGTGCTCTTGCTCACTGGCACATCGAACAGGTCCTCAAGCGTCTCCTCTTCCTCCTCCTCTATATGGGGATGACAGAGCACTCCTTTGTTGGTAGCTACGGCTACCGAGCCAACCATCTCTATATCCGCGATGCTGCCCCTCTTCACTTCCACGTCCAACTTTTCCTTCAACCCTTTTTCCGTGATATCGTCTAACTCGGGGTGAAGAAGGGCCCCATAATCGTTTACCAGGATGTTATTTCCCAGTGCGTTCAGGTTATCGGGGACCACGGTTAGGTCAGTATGGTCTAGGAGGTCGTCTATCTCCCTGTCCTCGATTATATCAGGTGCCAAAAAACCATTGGAATTACCACACATGAGGGAACCGATCACCTGAGTCCCGCCCACGGTTGTCTGGATAACCTCGGTTTCCATGGCCTCTTCGAAGACGCCTTTGTCACTATCTGGAACGATGGTAAGGTTCTCGCTGGTGACGGAAAAAACACCTATGTATGGTTTAGAATCTATCTCATATTTCTTGAGCATGTATCTACTCTCTCATTGGATTGGCCCATCATCGGGCAGACCTTCATTGAAACTCCTCAATCCGTCGGTATGGAGACCTCTACGATGCCGTCTTCGAACTTGATGGCCTTCACCTTTATCTTGGAGGGAGGCTTTTTCATCCCTCTCTTCCATATCTCTTCATTGGCAGAAGAGTCGATCCACACATCTTCTGGAGGGACGTTCATATGATTGGATACGAATTCTCTCATCTTCTTCATGGCCAAGGATGCTCTCTTACTGGCCGGGTTGTCTTTGACTTCCCTCAGCGGGATGTTCATGATCCTAACTTCTTGATCTGGCATGGTATCTTATCCACTTGAAACAGAAGTCTACTCGTCTATATCGTCTCGCCGCCAATTTCTCCTTTTAGGATGATTGGTAAATTGACGGTTGGTCCTCTGCATTACCCATGCTGGAACCCGCTTGTTCTGTTTCTCTTTCTTCAACAACCTGCGTTTTTTTGGACCGGATTTATTGCTTGACATGGTCTTATTTCCTCCTGATATTGATCTCTTTCTTATTACTTTCGGTAATCTTTTTGAGCAATTCTTTGAGTTTTTCATCGTCTATCTTGCCGTTGATGGCCCCCTTCTGGGCCAACATGACCAGTTGCGATTCCAGGTTCTCGGCTACCTGCGGCCTAGCTACCCTTACCCTTCCCAGGCGCTCTCTGGCCTCGGAGGTCATTATCTTCCTCAATATCGCCTTCTTCTGGGCCTCCATACGCTTCTCTGCTTCTTCTTCTGAGGCCTCCTTTTCCTTCTTCAACTCCTCGAGTTTCTTCTTCTTTATATCCTCTGCATCCTCATCCATCTTATCATCTCGGGATTAGAGGTATTTCGATAGTTCAGGATTGTCCTTCGCCATATCTTCCAATATGTCATAGGATATATCATCCAATAAAGATTGTCCTTCAGGTGTGATGATCCTC
>JAHENW010000087.1 GCA_018610025.1 Thermoplasmatota archaeon | reverse complement strand
CTGAGGATCCTTCCTCCGTCCATGGGGAAGGCAGGTATCAGGTTGAATCCAGCCAGGAAGAAATTGATGAAGCTGAGGTAAAGTAGGGTGAAGACCAGGATATCGTTGACGGCGAACTGTCCCCCGAAAAAAGCCAGCGCGCCTATACCTATACTGGATAGAGGGCCTACGGCGCTTATCTTTATCTCCAGATTAGGATCCTTCGAGATATCTTTCATCTGGGAGACCCCTCCGAAAAGCCACAGAGATATCTCGTCTACATCGAGACCGTTCTTTATACTGACTATGGAATGGGCCAACTCGTGGATCAGGATACTTGCGAAAAGACCGACTGCGACCACCACACCAAGGAGATAACTCTGTAAACCGGCCTGTATCTCAGGTGCGGGTATGCCCAACGTTTCAGCGAGAAGTAGAACATTGGAACCCACAGACCAGGCTATGAACGCGACTATGAATATCAAGGTGAAATGAAGTCTGATCGGTATCCCATATATCTTACCTATCCTAAAAGACATCCTCATATTTTTCACACTCTCCTTAATAAGTCATCATATATTGTTATTTATTATTAATGGAAGTCAGATCGGAAGAACATCCAAGGTGGGGTTAAGGATATCTAAATCCCTTCACTTTTCTACATCTCCAAGGAGCTACACGTTCTTCTCGTTCTCTTCCGACTTGATGATGGGGAAATCCTTAAACCTCTAGAGGGATTTCTACCTAGCAGGGAACGATGGTGAAAAGTTATGACACATGTTAAAGATCTCAGGGCTAAAGATGTGATGAGTGGAAGGTTAGAGCATACAACACCTGACGAGACGATCTCAGACGTTATAGGCATGATGAGAGAATACGGTTTGGAAGAGGTGCCGGTGGTAGAGGATGATGAGGTGGTGGGATTCGTCAGCGATAACACGTTCATAGATAGAAGGAACCTTTCCTTCTCCACTAAGATAAGACACGTGATGAACCCACCTCCAGAGGTGAACGTGGATGATTCACTGGTGAAGGTGTGTGAGATGCTCCTTTCGTCGGGTTATCGAGGAGTACCAGTGACCTCAGAAAGCGGGGAATACAAGGGATTCATAAGTAGAAAGGATATAAGCAGGATCATCCCATCGATAGATGAACTGAAAAAGGCCATGGTGAAGGACCATATGACACCAGATCCGGAGACCATCAGGGGTGACGAGCACGTCGGTAAGGCCAAATCGATGATGGAGAGATACCATGTCAGAGTGCTTCCAGTGGTGGATAATCATGGTAAACTTATCGGTATGGTGGGTATACAGGATATCTTGGATAAGGTGACAAGACCGATAGCTAGAGAAGAGAAAGGGAACATGTCCGGAGAGATAGATTCACCTCAAAGAGATGTGGATGTGGAGAGTGTGATGTCTGAGCCGGCGATCACTACAACACCGAACTCGATGATCTACGACGCGGCTGAAAAGATGAACGAAGAGGATATCTCCACACTCGTGGCCATCGAGGGGGACGATATAAAGGGTGTGTTGACTCAGTTCGACCTGATAGAGATGATCACTAGCTTCCGTGAAGCCGATCAGGTCTTTGTACAGATATCCGGTCTCAAGGGCCATCCTGAAGTTTACGATCAGATATATGATGTTACCCAGAGAACCTTGAGCAAGGTCAACAGGGTCCTCGATCCTCTGGTTTTAAATATCCACGCTGTCTCTCATCAGGAAGAGGGAACCCGGGCCAAGTACAGCATGAGACTGCGGCTTTCAACCGACTACGGGATGTACTACGCCAAAAAGGTAGATTGGAACATGATGAAGGCCCTGGACGAGGCTCTCGATAGTCTGGAGAAGAGGATCTTTGAGGATAAAGAGAAGAAGCTCCAGAGGAAGAGGGATCCAAAATATCAGGCTTTCATGGCCAGACAGAAAGGGTCCTAAAAGAATTAATAAGATAAAACCTCTCTATGACTTAGGAGTGATAAGATGGAAGAAGAAACGATCTGTTCTGTGGAAATAAATGATAATGGGGATACCTACACCGCCAAACTTCAGGCCTCCACCAGTGGAGTATACAAGGAGTATGAGAACGATAACCTCGAGGTACTGTTGGAGGAACTATTACACGATATCCCTGGAGAGCTATTGGAACGTGAACGTTGAGCGGATTATTCGTTTTCCCCGTAATCGCTCAACTCTTTCTGTATCTGGAAGGCCTGAATCAGGTCTGGCTTTCGTCGGGCCTACCGTTTTCACTTCTTGGCTCATGATAGGGCTTACTGAACATTTAATCGACCACTGCGTTCTTGGTGGCTTTTACATGGTTTTGTCTTCTAGCTAGTAAGAAATCGATGAAAGTCAGCGATGGATACACGTTCGAACCGAACGAACTATGAGAGCCACGATGAATGTAAGCGTAAAATGTAACCTGACTGGTATACCGTAGATCTTTCCTATCCTAAATTCCCACGGTGTGAGGGTGAACAACACTTTTATTAAGTGAGATGGCGATATATATGACGATAAAATGGGTGAAAATGATATGAACACGTATGAAGCTAAGCTCGAGAAAAAAGGTGGTTTCGAATCTGAGATAAAGATAAGGGATTTTTCTATAACCATCGATGAGCCGGAAAGGATGGGTGGAACGAACAAAGGTCCGAACCCGGTAGAAGTGCTTTTGGGATCGCTGGGTGCCTGTCTCGATTTCACCGGTACCATAGTGGCAAAACAGATGGGACATGAACTGAAAGATTTTCAGGTCACGGTGGAAGGAGACCTTGATCCACGTGGAGTTCAGGGAAAAGCGGATGTATACTCGGGTTTTCAGAAGATACGGGTCGAGGTGGAGAAGATCGAAGGTATACCAGAAGAGAAGATACCGGAGTTCCTGGAGACCGTTAAGAGCAGATGCCCGGTCGATAGTACTTTAGAAGAAGGCGTAGAAGTAGAGATCAGCAGGTGATGGATCCATGAAGATAGATCCGACGATCTTGGACCCCGATGATAGGGGGGAAAAGACCGCTAGACTGGAGATGGAACATGAAGAAGCCGTAGAGTACGTTAGAGAAGTCTGTGAAAGGAACGGCTTCGGTATATTGGTGGAGTTCTCGCCCTCCGAGGTACTGAACAAGAAAGTCGGAGCCGATAGAGATCCTTACTATGTGTTGGGTGCCTGCAATGCCGAGGTCGCCGATAGGGCTTTGGATGAAACCATGAAGATGGGCGGTCTTT